>CACEGO010000005.1 GCA_902559075.1 uncultured Pelagibacteraceae bacterium
TTTTTAAAATTTTATTAAATTCATGTAATATATTTGCAACCTCTGTAAGTGTTTCGACCGCTTTAGCTGAGTAAAGGGTATCCCTGACAACAAAAATTTTTTTACCAGTTTTTTTAATTATTTTTTGTTTTTCTAATTCTAAAACTTTTCTTCTAATACTTTCTTTTGGAACTCTTAGATCTTTTGAGATATCTGAAATGTTAATTTTACTAATTTCAATTGATTTTTTTTCGTAAAAAGTTTCGTAGTTAATTTTTAAGCCATTTTGTCTGAAATAAACAAGGTCTTGATGTATTAAATATATAATGATGACGAACTTATCTATGTCTTTCCAATGATCATAGGCTCTGACAAACCAATTACTTGTTAAAGTAAAATAAAAGGGTGCTAGTGCGGCAAAGTTATCTTGAATTACTTTATTAATTATCTTCTCATCAATGTGCTCTGATATACTAGGTAATGTGTTCATAATTTTAAAAAAAACCCAATATGAACAATATCAAATAACGTGTCAACCCATTTTGGACAACCCTAGTATGTAAAAAATCAACTAATAATGATTAGAATTGTATTTATAAAATAAAAATGAGTACAGAAAGCTTTAATAGAACATCCGAGATTATTGAGACCCCCTTACATATTTCTAAAACTCAAAAAAGAGTGGATGTGGGTGTTCTAAAGCAAAGACTTTTAGAAGAAAAAAAAAAGGAAAAAGTTAAAAGAACTATAATTTTATCCTCAGTTGTAGTCTCTTTGGGTGCTCTGACGTTGTTAACTTATTAAGGTTTTCAAATCATTCTTTATAATTTCCGATATAGAAATTTTCTTTTTTAAATTATTTTTATACCGATTAAATTTATTTTGTCCTGGATACATTATTTCTTTAATACCTTTAATCTTAGGAAGTTTTTTAATTGTTTTAATATTATCTTTTATTCTTTGACTATAATTTTTTTGAAATAAATTTGATTTAAAAGTTATAAACAAATGACCAATATTTTGTGGACCTGAAAAATCGTCAAATGGATCTTTGACTCTACCGGCGTGATTTCCACCAGTTAAAACTCCACTTAAAATATCAACCATCCAAGCAAGACCTGAACCTCTAAAACCTGCAATTGGTAATTGAACTCCAGCCAAAGCTTTTTTTGCATCTGTTGTAGGTTTGCCAAATTTATCCAAAGCAACACCTTCAGGAATTTTTTGATTATTTCTTGCTGCGACTCTAATTTTTCCTCTATTAATAACTGAGATTGATGTATCCAATATAAAAGGGATTTTAGAACCAGTAGTGGTTCCAAAACATATTGGATTTGTTCCAAACAAAGATTTTAAAGCACCATGAGGAGCAACAGCTGGAGGAGCATTTGTAAAAATCATTGTGATTAAATTTTTTTTAACTGCTTGCTCAGCGTAATAACCTGACAAACCATAATGACCGCTATTTTTAACTGCTACCATTCCTATTCCAGTTTTTTGAGCGTGTTTGATTGCAGTTTTAATTCCTAGATCGGCAGCAACAAAGCCGATGCTATTATTTGCATCAATGTGGGAAATAGAAGGAGAAATTTTTTTAATTTTAATTTTTGGCTTTGAATTAATTACTTTTTTTGAAATTCTATCACAGTACATTTTAAGTCTTGATAAACCATGCCCGTATGCACCAACTAATTCAGCATTGATTAAGGCATTTGCTGAGATCAAAGCATGATCTTTACTTAAACCATATTTTTGAAAAATCTTAATAATTTGTTTTTTTAGTAGAGGTGTTTTCACTTATTTGAATATTTTTAAATCTTTATTAAAAAAAGTTTTAATATCATTTAATAATAAATTTGGAACCTCTAAAGCCGCAAAATGACCACCTCTAGAGAATTTTTTCCATCTTTTTATGTTAAAAATTCTATTTACGTAGGATTTTGGAGGCCACCCAAGCATTTCCTTTGGAAATTCTGCTATTGCTGTAGGGACTTTTATTTTTTTAAAATTTTTTGGAAAAGATCGACCGCCTTCTTTTCTTCTTCCGAAATATATCCAAGCAGACGTATTAAAACTTTTGGTTACTATATAGATCATTATATTAGATATTAATTCATCTTTTGAATATGTTTTGTCTATATTACCTGACCTCAGATCTGACCAGCCATGAAATTTTTCTAAAATCCATGCAGCTGTTCCTACAGGACTGTCTATCATTGCATAAGATAAAGTTTGAGGTTTTGTAGCCTGTTGGGTTCTGTATCCTTCTTGTGTTATTTGATCAAAATTAAATTTTTTTTCCCAGTTTTTTTCATTAATATTTTTTGGTCCTCTTGGATGTCTAATCGGCAAGCAATTAATATGAATTCCTTTACAATTTTTTGCACTATCAAAACCAATCCATGATGCAACTGTTGCCCCCCAATCTCCACCCTGTACAACATAATTTTTATAACCTAAATTTTTGACCATAAATTTATTTAGTATTTTGCCAATCTTTCTTGGTCCTAAGGCTCTCTTTATTGGTGTTGAAAATCCAAATCCAGGTAAAGATGGAACAATTACATCAAACCCATCTTCAATTTTTCCACCAAATTTTTCAGGATGGGCAAGTCTTGGAATAATGTCAAAAAATTCAATTACGCTACCTGGCCACCCATGTAAAAGTAATAGCGGTCTGGATTTAGGATTTTTACTTGTTTCTTTTATAAAATGTAAATTTAAGCCATCAACTTTGGTCTTATAATTTTTAAAAGAGTTAATTTTGTTTTCAAACTTCTTCCAATTATATCTTGAAACCCAATATCGAGATATTTTTTTTAGAAAATCATAATTAGTTCCATATTCCCATCCATTTACATTTTCAATCATCTTCCAAGGATAGTTTTTTACTTTTTTAAAGATATTATTAAGTGTGCTTTTAGGCACACTTATCTTGTATGATTTAATCATCAATTAATTATGACTTATCCAGATTGTTTTTGTTTGAAGAAACGAATTTAAAGCTTCAGTACCTTGATCTCTACTTAGAGAACCAGATTGCTTATATCCTCCAAAAGGAGTTTTGATATCTCCTTCAGAAAAAGTATTTACTGACACAGTTCCACAAGGCAAGCTTTTAGCCAAATGAAATGCTCTGTTTATGTCTTGAGTAAACACACTTGCGTGTAATCCGTATTTAGAATTACTAGCAATTTTCAAGGCTTCTTCATCATTTTTAACTGTTAAAACACCGAGTACTGGTCCAAATATTTCTTCTTGAGCGATGGTCATATTTTCTTTTAATCCATCAAATAAAGTTGGCTTTGCATAAAAACCTTTTTGCTTATTATCTGAAACTCCTCCTGATAAAAGTTTCGCCCCTTCATCTATTCCTTTTTGGATATATCCATCAACAGTTTGTAAATGTCCTTTCGAAATCATAGATCCCATATTCGATTTTAGATCTAATGGATCTCCTACTTTTAATTTTTTAACTTTTTTAATAATTTTATCTAAAAATTCATCTTTTACTTTTTTATGAATTATCTGTCTCATATTTGCTGAACAGTTCTGTCCACCGTTCCAAAATGCAGAATTCATGGCATTATCTATTAATTCATCAGTAATTTTAGCATCCTCTAAAACTATAAATGGACTTTTTCCTCCCATCTCTAATGCAACAGGTTTTAAATTACTTTCACTTGAGTATTTTAAAAAATAACCACCCACTTCAGTTGAACCTGTAAAAGAAACTGCATCAACATCTTTGTGTCGACCTAAAGCCTCACCAACATCACCATAACCTGGGAGTACATTTAAAACTCCATCTGGAATGCCAGCTTCTTTTCCAATTTGAGCAACTCTAATTGCTGTAAGAGGCGTGTCCTCTGCTGGTTTAATTATTACTGAACAGCCTGCTGCAAGAGCTGGTGCCATTTTCCATACCGCCATCATTAAAGGAAAGTTCCAAGGAACAATTCCAGCAACAACGCCAATTGGCTCTTTAACTATTAAACTAGTAATTGATGGTTCTGTTGGACCAACTTTTCCAAATACTTTATCAATTAATTCTCCATACCATTGAAAGTGCATTGGTGCATCATTTGCAACTTCATTAATACAATCCGTGATAAGTTTACCTGTATCAATACTTTCTAAAACAGAATTTTCATCACCATGTTTTCTAAGTAATTCAGCAAATTTTAATAAAACTTCTTTTCTATGTTCAGGTGAGCTTTTAGACCAAACTCCACTGTTAAAAGCTTTTCTTGAAACTTTAACTGCTAAGTTAACATCTTTGTGATTACATTTTGCAACAGCGCAAAGTTTTTTACCAGTTGCGGGATTGATTGTTTCAAATTTTTCACCATCAATTGCATTTACATATTTGCCATTAATAAATGCTCTCCCTTCAAATTTAATTTTACTAGCTATTACTTTGTATTTGTTACCTGAGCTCATAAATTTTTTCCTATAAATTTTAATTTTTTTATTTTTTAAATTTAATCTAAGATACCTTGAGACTAAAATAAATAGATTAACTATGATATTCTTAATACAACTCTTAAGTGTAATCCCATTTTGATTAGACAAGTTTTTTTTTCTGTGTACATCCGTCAGAAACTTAATTAGGTTTGAATTAATTTAAATTGATAATTTAACTAACTAAGAGGAGAGAAATTAAATGTTTATTAAAACAATTAGCAAGACACTTATCAAAGTGGTTGCAATTATTTTCTTTGCACAAGCTGCTTATGCAGAAATAACTCTTAAGCTTGGAACTACTGGTAGATTGGGTATGCCAATTGGTGACGCAATAGATCAGGCTTTGATACCAGCTATGGAGAAAGCATCTGGTGGTAAGATGAAAATTGAACCACATTATCAAAGAAGCTTATGCGCGGAGCAAAAATGTGGTGAACAAGCCAACCAAGGACTTATAGCTTTGTGGACTAGTTCTACCGCAAACTATGGTAACTTTGGGCCAGAATTAGCAATTTTTGATTTGCCTTTTATTTTCAAATCACTAGAGGATGCTAAAAGAATATCAGATGAATGGTTAGCTGAAAGACAGTGTAAACTAGCTCTTGAGAATGCTGGTCACATTTGCCTTTCTGTATATTCAAGTGGAGGATTTAGACAACTTGGAAATGCAACTAAACCTGTTCATGAGCCAGATGACATGAAAGGACTTAAATGGAGAACTACTAAAAGTCCTGTTGAGTTCATGCTAGTTAAAAATTGGGGTGCAACACCAACACCTTATGACTGGAGTCAATTATATCAAGGTCTTCAATCAGGTGTAGTTGAAGGTCAGTATGTTGCTAGTCCTTGGCAGCATGTAGCAAAACTTCATGAAGTTGCGAAATATTTCACTGAGATCGGAGGTATGTGGTCTGGAAATATTTTAGCCATGGATGCTAAGCAATATAATGCATTGTCTGACCAACAAAGAAAATGGTTACACGAAGCAGCTGATGCTTATGGAGAGAAAGTAAACGAGTTAGATAACGCTTGGATTAAAAATGGTGAGGATGCAATTAAAGCATCTGCTAAAGAGTGGTATGTACCAACAGAAGCGGAAATGACTAAGTGGAGAGCGGGTGCAATCGGTGCCTGGTTAGACGCTAAAGGTACTTTCGAACCTGAAGTAGCTAAAAGAGTTCTACTAGAACAAGGTATGGATGGATTTGTAGCTCAGTTGGAAGCAGCTGGCGCTCTATAATTTGTTCGGCAAAAAATTGTGTAAAGACCATTTAATTCTTGATAATTAGGTGGTCTTTACCTAAAAAAAATCATAACTTATAAGTATTCATGGAAAGTATTATTTTACTTGTGGTACTCCTTTTTCTAATTTTATTAGGAGCTCCAATTGGCTTTATATTAATACTGATCCCATTTGTGTATATTCTTCTCACAGATGCTGTTCCTCTTGTTTTGATTCCTAGTCAAATGTTTACAGCTATTGATTCAGTTCCATTGACCGCCATTGCATTCTTTATGCTGACAGGTGAATTGATGACAAGTGCCACTATCACAGATCGTTTAGTAGCTTTGAGTAGGGCATTAATTGGACGTATACGAGGAGGATTAGCTCAAGTTAATGTTTTGGTAAGTATGTTTTTTGCTGGCATGAATGGATCTGTCGTAGCAGATACAGCTACAGTTGGAGCATTAGTTCTACCAGCAATGAAGAAAGCAGGTTATCCAGCAGCATTTTCAGCAGCGGTTACAGGAGTAAGTTCAACTATAGGAGGAATTATTCCACCTAGTATCATGATGATTGTTCTTGCTAATGCAACTGAGATTTCGATTGCATCTTTATTTGCAGCTGGGATTATTCCAGGAGTCTTGATTGGTGTTGTGATAATGGTAATCAACCATTACTTTGCAGTTAAACACAACTTTGAGCGTAGTGATGAACCATTCTCGGTACGTCGAGCTGGCAAAGAATTATATCGATCCTCTTTTGCACTTCTAATACCTTTAGTTTTAGTAGGTTCTGTAATGGGTGGTGTAGCATCTGTTGTTGAGGCTGGAGCGATCACAGCATTGGTTGCGTTATTTACAGGTGTATTTGTTTATCGAACTATTAAATGGAAGGATTGTACAGGTGCTTTTCGTAGAGCATTCCGTAATTCAGCAATGGTTTTTATTATCATAGCTGCTTCAGGACCTTTTAGTTGGTTACTTACTTCTCTTGGTGCAATCGGTGATCTTGAAACTTGGCTTTTAGGCTTAGCAGATTCCCCAATATTATTTATTTTAGCTTTGATACTATTTATTTTTCTTCTTGGAACGGTGATGGACTCAGCAGTTAACATTATCATTGTTGGCCCAGTATTAGTAAATGTTATGTCTCAAGCAGGCTTTCCGGAGGTGCAAGCAGCTATGGTTGTAATAGTTGGCTTCTTAATAGGATCAGTAACACCACCTGTTGGTGTTGCCTACTTTACTTCTGCAACAATAGCACAAGTCCGTCTTGAAAAAGTTGCTGTTGCGTTAATTCCTTATCTGATTGGATTGTTTTTACTTTTATTTTTTATTCTTATTGTACCAGAATTAACAATGTTTCTTCCAAACCTATTGAGCAATTAATGAAATGATGAATTTTTTAAACAGTATTGACCGTTTTATTCATCGTATGTTGGAAGCTATGTGCTCACTCTTGTTGGCTGCTATGGTTGGTTTCACACTTTACAATGTTACAATGCGATATGTTTTTAATAACCCTCCTGTTTGGGGGGATTTGCTAACAGTATTAAGTAATATTTGGTTGATGTTTATAGCACTTTCTCTAACCGCAAGAGATAATGAACATGTAGCTTTAAATTTAATTTATGAAAAATTACCAGAGCGACTTTCATTATACATACGCCAGTTTTGGAAAATTATGATTATGATAATTGGTGTAGTCTTAATTATTTATGGAATTGAACTTGTAGAGGGTATGAGAGGCAAGTATTGGGAAATGTGGTATTTTGAAATTAGTATGCAAGGTATTGAGTTCAAACCAAATTATATGCCCAAAAAATATGCAGTTGCTATCCTACCGTTAGCTGGATTTTTGACGACCATTGGTGCTGCTATTGGTTTTATAAAAAAGGTCTAATTTATTAAAAAGTGTTTGCTTAACCTTTGCCTCTCCAAGGAATAGTCTTATCTATTATTTTTCTTAAAGATATATCAAATAAAAGACCCAGCAGACCCATTATGAAAATTGTTATCCAAATAACTTCATACTGAAAGTATTTTTTTGCAACATTTTCAACAAAACCAATACCAGTTGTACCCGCTAGAAACTCTGCAGCAACAAGTGTTCCCCAGCACATACCTACAGCAACTCTAATTCCTGTGAGAATTTCAGGAAGTGAATTAGGGAAAATCACATATCTTAAAATTTGTTTTTTAGTAGCGCCTAATGAATGTGCGGCATGTATTTTTGAAAGCTGTGTTCCTGATGCACCAGCTCTTGCAGAAATGATCATAATTGAAAGTGAGACCATGAATAATAAAAATATTTTACCTGTATTATCTATTCCAAGAACTGAAATAATCAATGGCGCCCAAGCTAAAGGTGGAACAGGTCTGTATAATTCTATTAAAGGATCAAAGAAACCTTTAGCAAATCGATTTAGACCCATAAACAATCCTAATGGCACCCCAATAAGAATTCCAAAAACTAAACCTAAAAATACTCTTAAGAATGAGTCCCAAATATGACCATATGGAACAGGCACTTTAAATAGTTTAAAATCACCCGTGACAACTTTTAAAACGTTACTTTTAAAGTTTTCTTTTACAATTCCATCTTTTGTATGCACTGGATATTCACCAGGCAACATATCCGCTATCCAATCAGGTAAAATAAATCCGATCATTTTACTTACATCGACCATCTCAATCCATAAAAGAGGAATATTTTTGTATCCAACACTTGGTTTAGACATCAATACAAACTTATTAAATGTATCTGATGGTTTAGGTAACCATCTACCTGAACCTTGTTCAGAACACGTTGGTCCACTTGCTACAATTGTTCCTGCTGGAAATAGAAGAATATCAATTAATCTTAAACCACCTTGCTCTTTATTTTGTAATTCATCAAACTCTATTATTGCTGCTTGCATCTCATTTAGTGCATTAGGAGGATAGATACTTGCAAACTCTATTCTTCTTGCAATTTTAACAATATTTTTTGCATAGTCAGATGCTATTTCTTCACTATCATCTAATCCTTTTCTGTAGACTTTAATATCATCTTTAAGTTGTTTGATTGCGTTTTTGAATTGTGGGTTATGGTTTTTTAATTTAAAAAATTTGTCGTCAATCTTTTTTAGCTCTGCAGCAGCTGCATGAAATTTTAAACCTTTATTAGTTTGGGGCGCTGTTGGTATCTCAATAGTATTTTCAATTGTACCTGTTCCAGAGTCTATGGTTGTTATTCCCCAGCCACCTTGTTCATTAATAAGTTTTTGTCTTTCAGTTTTTTCAGTATCTGTCTCAAAGGGATAATCTTTCTTTTGAAAATTTAAGCTCAGAAGTTTTATTTCCTCTGTCATTTCTTTGATTTTAATTTTGGTTTCCATTTCTATTAGTTCTTCACTAGTTAAGAATGGAATTAATTTAGAAGTTCTATCAATGTAACTTACAAGGATTGTTCTTTGTTGATCATTTAGATCTGGAGATGCTTTTATTTCATTTGCAATTTTTACAAGATTTTTATTTTCAATTTTAATAATCGATGTGCTTTTGAATTCTCTTTCCTCAATAGGGAACTGATATTTTAATCCTAATAACGACTCATTAATTTTAGCAACTTGACATAATTCATTTGCTGATTTTGGATAAAAACCTTTTGCAATGTCCCACGAATAATAAAGCCACAACATCAGAATTGCACTAGTTCCAACTATTACCCAGTGTGTTCCACCTTTTGCTCTCTCTGGATTACCAAAAACAGCATCAATTTTTTCAGTTTTAATTAATCTTCTTCCATAAAGAATACATCCTATTACAGCTACAAATATTAAGATGGTTATAAATTGAGTTAACATTTAATTTTCTTTTCCCATAATTTCTTCTTCCATATTCCAAATCATGGATAAAATTTCTTCTCTTGTAGATGAAAATTCTTTATTTTTTTTTATTTCTCTTAAGTCTTGTGTAAGACCCATTTCTGCAAAAGGGAGATTATATTCTTTATGTATTCTGCCTGGTCTTGGTGCCATTACATATAATCTTTCACCAAGTAATAATGCTTCTTCAACAGAGTGTGTAATTAAGATAATTGTTTTTCCAGTTTCTTTCCAAATTTTTAAAACTAATGACTGCATCTTTTCTCTAGTTAACGCATCTAAAGCTCCTAATGGCTCATCCATTAAAATTAAATCAGGATCATTTATTAAACATCTAGCAAGAGCAACTCTTTGCTGCATACCACCAGATAGTTGATAGGTAGGTGTGTTACCAAAACCTTTAAGTCCAACTATATCTAACCATTCTTCAACTTTTTTTGCGGTAACATCAGGATTTTCTTTTTTCATCCTTAGTCCAAAATTTACATTTTCAGCAACTGTCAACCATTCAAACAATGCTCCTTGTTGGAACACCATTCCTCGTTCAACACCGGGTCCATCTATCTCGTTATTATTAAGAGTTATACTTCCTGATGTAGGTCTTAAAAAACCAGCGGTAATATTTAGCAGAGTAGTTTTTCCACAACCTGAAGGCCCAAGAACTGTAAGTAATTCACCTTTTTTTAGAGTGAAACTTACGTCCTTTAAAGCATGAACAGTTTCTCCTTTTGGAGTTTTAAAAATCATATTTAGATTTTGAGAAATCAGATCACTCATAAGAGCCTTATATTAAAAAATTTATAAAAAAAATAGGCACCAATTAAAATAATCAGTGCCTATTTAGAAGTTTTTAAACCCTTAAATTATAAAGGTAAGAAACTTGTATCTACTGATCCTCCTGGAGTTCCCATACCTTTAAGGAAACCATCAAGATTACCACTTTCCATAGATTGTTTAGTTTCTTCTGGAGTTAAGAATTTGAAACCACTTAAAGTTTCTTTCATATCTGCAACTTTCATTTCAGAAGCTTTTGCCATCGCATTCATATCAGCTTTACCTGATTTATATCTTGCATTAGCTTCATGAGTTACTTCGATAAAAGTTCTTAACATACCCGGGTTCTCTTTCATGAATTTATCTGTAACAGATGTAATATCTATACCTAAGATACCTGCTGCTCTAGCTTCATCCACAGTCAATAATCTTGAACCAACTGCAGTTGCTGCTTTAATAGAGTTACCACCAAATAAACATGCCATTACAACATCACCGCTAACTAATGCAGCAGCACCTTCTTCTGGGTCCATTTGAATAATATCCATTTTACTTCTGTCAGCACCAACAACTTTCATACTTTCGTCAAAAACGTATTCAGCCATTGTTCCTAATGGAACAGCAACTTTTTTACCTTCTAATTCAGTAGCGTTAGCTTTAGTGATTCCAGATGCATTAGATGTTACACATGTAGTTCCACCCATTCCGTATTCCATAGCAATATCAACTAATTTGATAGGTGCATTAGATTTTACAGCATTAATGAATGGTACTAATCCTTGTGAGTAAGAAATATCAATATCTCCTGCTAACATTGCATCAGTCATTGCTCCACCGTTAGTGAAATTTGTCCACTTAACAGGCACACCAAGTGCTTTTGAAAAGTTTTTCTTTTGCATATCCTCTAGATTTGGACTTGGCCATTCTAGAAAGTATGCAACTCTAACCTCATTTGCAGCTGAATTAGCAACTGAAATTGATAGGTTAAGTGCAAAAATAGATCCTAGAATAAAACTTAGTATTTTTTTCATTTATTCCCCTATGTTTAATTAATTAAATTGTCTTATTTAAATTCAATTTCAGAGTTATGTAAAACAAAAAAAATTATACAATCTATAGTTGTATTAAATTAATTCTAAAGTAGCATGTCAAAATATCTCTAGTAAAGAATATGATTTAGTCTAATAGTTAGAAATTAAACAATACTTTATAGAAAGAAATTTTTATGAGCACACAAAATAAAACAGCAATTCCAAATTCTTTAAACGAACATTGGATGCCTTTTACATCTAACAAAGATTTTAAAGAGAACCCAAGATTAATTGTTGAAGCTAAAGGTGTTTATTTAAAAAATCATCAGGGACAAACCCAAATTGATGCGAGCTCAGGACTATTTTGTAATCCACTAGGACATGGAAGAGAAGAAATAATTGAAGCGATTAACAATCAATTAAAAACTTTAGATTATTGTCAACCTTTCCAACAAGGTTTTGGAGGATCTTTTGAATTAGCTACAAGAATTTCAAAACATACCCCAGGTAATCTAAACAGAATGTTTTATACTATTTGTGGCTCTACTGCTGTTGAAACTGCAATTAAAATTGCGATAGCTTATCATAGAGCAAGAGGAGACAGTCAAAGATTCAGATTTGTTGGTAGAGAAAGAGGTTATCATGGAATGAATATCGGTGCTACTTCAGTTGGTGGTATGGTTAATAACGTAAAGACTTTTGCAAGTGTTCTGATGCCGGGTGTAGTTCATATGAGACACACACATTTACCTGAACATAAATTTATTAGTGGTCAACCAGAAACAGGTGTTGAGCTAGCAGAGGATTTAGAAAGAATTTGCATGAACTTTGGATCAGAAAATATTGCAGCATGTATTGTTGAACCTATTGCAGGATCAACCGGAACATTAGTTCCTCCAAAAGGATACTTGCAAAGACTTAGAGAGATTTGTGACAAGCATGGAATACTTTTAATTTTTGATGAAGTTATAACAGGCTGGGGTAGAACAGGTTCTCCATTTGCATCACAAGAGTATGGCGTAACGCCGGATATGATGACTATGGCAAAAGCTACTACAAACGGAATTAGTCCACTTGGTGTTGTTGCTTGTAAAGAAGAAATTTATGATGCAATTGCTCATAATGCACCGAAAGGCACAATTGAATTATTTCATGGATATACTTATTCAGGAATTCCAATTTCTGTAGCTGCTGGTTTAGCTGTACAAGATATAATTGAAAAAGATGATATATTTAACAGAGCTAAAAATTTAGCACCTTATTTTCAAGAAGGTTTAATGTCTTTAAAAGATATTGATGTAGTTGACAACATTAGAGGATATGGAATGATGGGTGGAATTGATATGGTCATGGATAAAAAACCAGGTGCTGCAGGATTTACCTGCTTCAAACACTGTTATGAAGCCGGAGTAAATTTCAAAGCCACAGGTGATTGTTTAATCATTGCACCAATGTTTATTTGTGAAAAAAAACATATTGATGAAATAATTGATAAACTCAGAACTGGAATAACGAATTACTCAAAAAGTAAAAAGAATTGATTTTCGTTTATGAAAATTGGAGTTCCAAAAGAGATTAAACCACAAGAAAATAGAATTGGTTTAACACCTGATAGTGTAAAAAAATTAGTGTCAGAAGGTCATGAAGTTTTAATCGAAAATAACGGAGGTTATGAAGCTGGTTTTGAGAATAATCAATATTTAAAGGCTGGAGCAAAAATTGCTAACAATGCAGCAGATATTTTTAATGATGCAGAAATAATTGTTAAAGTCAAAGAGCCTCAAAAAGTTGAGGTTGATATGATAAGAGAAAATCAAATCGTTTATACTTATCTTCACTTAGCTGCGGCAAAAGAATTGACAGAAGGTTTAATCAAATCTAGAAGTATTAATATTGCTTACGAGACTGTTACAGATGATAATGGTAGATTACCTTTGCTTGCTCCAATGAGTGCTGTTGCTGGTCGTATGTCTGTGCAAGCTGGTGCACATTGTTTGGAAAAAAATCAAAGCGGTAGAGGTTTACTTTTAGGTGGTGCACCAGGAGTAACTGGTGGAACAGTAGTTATATTGGGTGGGGGTGTTGTTGGAGAAAATGCTGCGGTCATTGCAACTGGCATGCAAGCCAAAGTTCATATTGTAGATAAGTCTGAAGCAAGATTAAATCAGTTGGTAGAAATTTTTGGAGATAAAATAATTCCTGAACAAAGTGATAATACAGATTTAAATAAATTAGTTTCAGAAGCAGATTTATTAGTTGGCGGTGTATTAATTCCAGGTGCAGAAGCCCCAAAATTGGTAACTAAAGATATGATTAAATTAATGAAAAGAGGTTCGGTTATAGTTGATGTTGCTATAGATCAAGGAGGGTGTGTGGAGACTAGTAAACCCACAACACATAGCGATCCAACTTATATTGTTGATGATGTAGTTCATTACTGTGTTGCTAATATGCCTGGTGGAGTACCAAGAACATCAACCTTGGCGTTAAATAATGCAACTTTACCTTTTTTGTTAAAACTTGCTAACAAAGGTTATCAAAAAGCACTTAGTGAAGATAAAAATTTTTTATCAGGTTTGAATGTTCATAAAGGGGAAGTAACCTACAAAGCGGTTGCTGATGTTTTTGGTTATGATTTTGTAGACCCAGAAAAAGCAATTTTTAATTAAAAGTCTTCAACAATTTTTTTTCCCAATTGATTGAACTTCTAATAATTTTATTAATGTCGTTGTATTTTGGTTTCCATTTAATTAATTTTTTAAATTTTTTTGTATCAGAATAAATTTGTGCAAGATCACCAGGACGCTTTTCTACAAAATTAACTTTAAGATTTTTTTTTATTTTTTTAAAAATATTTACGATTTGCAACACCGAATATCCTTTTCCATAACCGCAATTCAAAATAAAAGATTTTTTATTTTTACTAATATAATCCAAACCTTTAATATGTATGTCGGCTAAGTCACTTACATGTATGTAATCTCTTATACAGGTTCCATCTCTAGTAGGATAATTTTTACCATATATATTTATAGTAGGTATTTTTCTGATTGATTGAACGGCAATATTTTTAATTAAATGTCCATGAGATGTTTCTATCTCGCCAATTTTTCCAGATGGGCTAGCACCTGCTACATTAAAATATCTTAATATAGCAAAATTATAGTTTAATTTTTTTGAATATTTTTTAATTAATTCTTCTCCTTTAAGTTTTGTATAAGCGTAATATCCTTGTGGATTTAATTTTTTTTTTTCGCTAACTCTTCCTTTTGTATTTCCATAAACAGAGCATGAGGAAGAGAATATAAAATTTTTAACATTTGTATTTTTACAGGATAAAATTAGGTTTTTAGTTCCTAAAATATTATTTTTATAATATTTTTTTTTTTAGACTCTGCCTCACTAACATTCAATAAAGCAGCTAAATGAATGATTGTTTCGATATTATGTTTGTTTATTATTTTTTTAATTAAATTTACATCATTAATATCGCCTTTTAAAAAATGAGATTTTTTATTAATCAAAATTTTATAACCAGTCGATAGGTTATCTAAAATAAATATATTATTTGTTTTTTTTTTAGATAGTAGTTCCGATATATGACTCCCTATGTAACCAGCGCCACCCGTAAGAAGAATATTATTCATGAAGGTTTAATTTTTCAATAACTGTCTCAATTCCTAATCTAATTGTGGTTTTGGGATGCCAATTTAATTGTTTAATTTTCGATGAATCTATCAGTTTTCTCATTGTACCATTTGGCTTAGTTTTATCATATTTAAATCTACCTTTGTAATTCACAATATCAGAAATTAGCAAAGCTAGATCTTTGACACTTATTTCTTTGCCAGATCCAACATTAATAAATTGATTATCTTTACCAGTTATTTTTAAATATTTTTTTTTTGATATACTCATAATTTTAATACAAGCTTCAGCAAAATCATCAACATGTAAAAATTCTCTTTTTGGTTTTCCATTACCCCAAATTGTAACTATTTTTTTATTATTTTTTTTTGCAGTTAAAATCTTTTTTATAAGCGAAGCCAAAACATGACTAGTTGTTAGATTATAATTATCATTTGGACCATACAGATTAGTTGGCATTATGGCTCTAAAATCAGTACCATATTGTTTGTTAAAACTCTCACACATTTTAATTCCAGCAATTTTAGCTAAAGCATATGCATCATTTGTTCTCTCTAATTTGCCAGTCAACAAAAATTCTTCTTTAATTGGAATTTTTGCTTCTTTAGGATAAATGCAAGAAGAGCCTAAAAAAAGTAATTTTTCTACTTTAGTTTTAAAAGCAGAAATTATGCAATTATTTTGAACTTGTAAATTTTCAAAAATGAAATCGGCGGGAAACTTTGAATTAGCCAGAATACCTCCAACTTTAGCAGCGCATATATATACATGGTTAAATTTATGCCTTTTAAAAAAACTATAAGTTTTTTCAAAATTTAGAAGATTTAATTTTTTTCTATCTGCAATAACAATTTTATTTTTTTTTGAAATATTTCTTAATATCGCAGAGCCAACCATACCTTTGTGGCCTGCAATAAATATTTTTTTCATTTCTTTATGAAATTAATTTTTTTTGTTGATTGTAATCACTTTCCACCATTTCTTTTACCATTTGATTAAAAGTAATTTTTGGTTTCCATTTAAGAATTTTTTTTGCTTTTTTTGCATCTCCAAGAAGAGCATCTACTTCAGTGGGTCTGAAATATTTTCTTCCAACTTTAACAACAATTTTTCCTGTTTTTTTATCTATTCCTTTTTCATTAATTCCTTTTCCAACCCACTTGATATTTATCCCTAAATTTTTTGCAGCAATATTAACAAATTCCCTAACACTATATTGTTTGCCAGTTGCGATAACAAAATCAGCAGGCTTATTTAGTTGCATCATTTTCCACATCGCCTCAGCATAATCTGCTGCATGACCCCAATCTCTTTTAGCATTTAAATTTCCCAATACTAAGATTTTTTGTTTACCTAATTTAATTTTTGATAAACCAATAGTTATTTTTCTTGTTACAAATGTTTCTCCTCTTAATGGAGATTCGTGATTAAAGAGAATACCATTGCATGCAAAAAAATTATAAGCTTCCCTGTAGTTCACTACAATCCAATAAGCATATAATTTAGCTACTCCATAAGGACTTCTCGGGTAAAAAGGAGTATTTTCATTTTGAGGAATTTCCTTAACTTTTCCATAAAGTTCTGAAGTTGAAGCTTGGTAAATTTTTGATTTATTAATTAAATTTGCTGACTTAACAGCTTCTAGTAGTCTTAATACACCTATAGCATCTGAGTTTGCTGTATATTCTGGTATTTCAAAAGAAACTTTAACATGACTCTGAGCAGCTAAGTTGTAAATTTCATTTGGTTTAACCTTATTTAAAATACTAATTAAGCTTGAGCTATCAGTCATATCGCCATGATAAAGAGTAAAATTTTTATCATGTAAACTTTTATCATTGAAAAATTCATCTATTCTCTGAGTATTGATTAAAGATGTTCTTCTTTTTATTCCATGTACTTGGTACCCTTTTTTAAGTAAAAATTTTGTGAGATAGTATCCATCTTGACCAGTTATTCCTGTAATTAAAGCTTTTTTCATCTTTTACTTTTTATAACAATTGTGAAAAAAAAAATATAAAAAATTAAAATGATCTTTAAAACATTTGTCTACACACACTAATCTGTTAAAAATTATCAAAAATAATGAAAAACTTTAATTTTCCCTCATCCGCTAAAGTTGTTGTGGTAGGGGGTGGTGTGATTGGTTGCTCTATTACGTATCATTTAACTAAATTTGGATGGAGCGATGTAATTTTGTTAGAAAGAGATCAGCTCACATCTGGAACTACGTGGCATGCCGCAGGATTAGTTAGTCAGCTAGGACCTACAGCAGCAATTACAAAAATAAGAAAGTATTCCTTAGATTTATATAAAAAATTAGAAAAAGAAGTTGACCATTCAGCTGGTCTAAGAATTAATGGAGCACTTTCCATAGCTCAAACTGATGCTAGATGGCAAGAACTAAAAAGACAAGCAACTACAGCCCAACTTTATGATATTGATTTAAAAATCTTAAGTAAAGACGAAATCAAAAAAAAATATCCAATAATGAATACTGAAGATTTGAAAGGCGGTATTTTAATGCCAGGTGATGGTGCGGCTGATCCTAGTGGTATAACTCACATGTTGGCAAAAGGTGCAAAGAGGGGAGGAGCAAAAATTTTTGAAGAATCTCCTGTTGATAATATTTTAGTGAAAAATGGAAGGGTTCATGGGGTTAGAGTAAATGGTAAAAATATTGAGTGTCAGTATGTGGTTTTAGCTACTGGTATGTGGTCTAGACAAATAGGTGAAAAAATTGGAGTAAGTATTCCATTGTATCCTGCAGAACATTTTTATGTAATTACTGAACCTATTGAAAATCTCTCACCAACTTTACCTGTTATAAGAGATTTTGATAGCAGTACCTATTTCAAGGAAGATGCAGGTAAACTTTTAGTTGGAATATTTGAAGGTAAATCAATTCCTGCTTTTAATAAAACAAATATAGTTCCAGAAGATTTCTCATATGGAGAATTTCCAGAAAATTTTGAACATTTTGAGCCCTATTTAGAAAAATCTATGAAAAGATTGCCTATTTTAGAAACGGTTGGAATAAGAAAATTTTTTTCTGGTCCAGAGTCTTTTACGCCAGATACTAATTCACTATTAGGTGAAGTACCAGAAGTTAAAAATTTATTTGTTAGTTGTGGGTTAAATAGTATTGGTATTGGAAGCGGTGGTGGTGTTGGAAAAGTGACTGCTGAATGGTTAATGACTGGACACATAAATGAAGATATTTTTAATTACGATATTAAAAGATTTCAAAAATTTCATTCAGATTTAAGTTTTATTAAAGATCGTATTACTGAGTCCCTCGGGGATTTATATGGAATGCATTGGCCTTACAAACAGTATAAGACATCAAGAAATATAAAAAAATTACCTTATCACGATTCTTTAAAAAGTTTCGGAGCTTGTTTTGGAGTTTCAGCTGGTTACGAGAGGCCTATGTGGTTTGCTTTAGATGGTGAAAAAGCTGAGTACGAATATAGTTATAATTATCAAAACTGGTATCCATCTGTAGAATATGAAACAAGTAATACTTTAAAAAATGTAGGCTTATTTGATTTAACTCCTTTTTCAAAATTTGAATTAAAATCTGAAAAATCACATGAAGAACTTCAAAGAATATGTACTGCTAACATAAAAAATGAAATTGGTAAATGTACTTATACTCATATGTTAAACAAAGATGGTGGTATAGAAACAGATTTAACTGTTGTTTGTGTTGATCATAATTATTTTAGAATTATAAGTTCAGCAGCAACAAGAGAAAGAGATAAATTTCATATAAACAAAAATTTATCAGATGATTTAAAAGTCAAAGATGTTACTGATGATTACTGTGTTTTTGGAATATTTGGACCAAAAAGTAGATACTTACTTGAGGAATTAAGCAAAGATGATTTATCCAATGAAAATTTTAAATTTGCCACATCAAAATTTATAGAAATTGATAAAACAAAAATTTGGACACAACGTTTATCTTATGTTGGAGAGTTAGGATATGAACTTTATGTTGAGTCTTCTAATGCAAAAAATATTTATGATAAAATAATTGAGAAAGGAAAAATTTTTAATTTATCTAACTGTGGAATGCATGCATTAGATACAATGAGAATGGAAAGTGGTTTTTTACATTGGGGACATGATATTTCACCAGAGGAAAATCTATTTGAAGCCGGTCTTTCATTTACTATTAGTTATAAAAAAGATGTAAATTTTATTGGTAAAGAAGCTTTGGGAAAAATTAAAAACCAAAAATTGGAAAAAAGATTTGCGATGTTTGTTCTCAAGGAAAATAAGCCTGGAAAACCTTTGATACTTCATGATGAGCCTATTTATTTTAAGGACAAGATTATAGGTAGAACAACATCAGGAAATTATTCTTTTAATTTCAAAAAAAATCTAGGTTTTGGTTATATAAAAAACCAATATTTTGAAAACAATCTTCTTAATAGCAATCTTTATGTAGAAATTGAAAAAAATAAGTATTCCGTTGAATTAATTCATAAACCGTTGAAACAAACAAATTTTAAAAATAGCTAGTTTTAAATTTGCTTTTATAGATAACTACTGTTTTAATAAGAATGTGAAAAAAAATGATCAAGATATTTCCTTAGCTCCAAAAGAGTTAGAAAGAAAAAAAAATCTATTTTCTGAAAGTTATAAAACAACCAATATAAATATTTTGCTTAATAGAGTTAGATCAAATAAAAAAAAATCCTTTAGAAAAAAAATCATAATATCTTTTCTCTTGGTATCAATTGTTACTGTTATAGCTGCTTATTTTATAATTTAGTTTAAATTATTTAAAAAACTAAATAATAAAAGCCTATTGAAATAATACTGATTTATAATAAAAGTAGATTTTTAAATTAGGCGGGGTAGCTCAGTTGGTTAGAGCGCGGGACTCATAAGCCCGAGGTCAGTGGTTCGATCCCACTTCCCGCTACCAAAAACTATGAAAAATATTTATATTAGCTGGGATGACTATCATTATAAGATAGAAAGTTTAGCAGAAAAAATTTATAAAGATAATTTTCACTTTAATCAAATTATCTGCATTGCAAAAGGAGGATTAAGGGTAGGAGATGTTTTTAGTAGGCTCTTTAATGTTCCTTTAGCTATTTTATCTGTTGAATCTTACCATGGAGATAGTGATGATATTAAAAATCAGCAAGGTCAATTTACTTTTTCAAGAGACTTAGCAAAAACTACTCCAAATTTGGGTTCACATGTTTTATTGGTTGATGATTTGGCTGACTCTGGGAAAACTTTAATTAAAAGTATTAAATGGTTAGAACATTTTTATGGATTTTATTTAGAAGAAAAAATAAAGACAGCTGTTATTTGGCATAAATCAACATCAAAATTTAAACCTGATTATTGTGTTGATTATTTAGAAGACTCACCTTGGATACACATGCCTTTTGAGAAATACGAAACAACAAACATAAAAGACTTCAAGTTTAAATAAAATTTAACAAAATTATTACTTAATTAAACTATCATTAAATTGACTCGATACTCTTACAAAAGTTGTACATTTACTAAGTTGTTTTAATGATGGTGCTCCTACATAAGTACAACTACTTCTTACACCACCAAGAAGGTTTAAAATAGTATCATTAATTTTTCCTCTATACTTAACTCTCACTTTTCTACCTTCGCTGCTTCTATAGGAAGACAGCCCACCATAGTGTTTCTTATTAGCTACTTCTGAGCTAGAACCATAAAATTCAATAAATTTATTTCCATTAACTTTTACTACTTTCCCCTTTCCTTCATCATGACCTGCAAGCATTCCTCCTAACATTACAAAATCCGCACCACCTCCAAAGGCTTTAGCAACATCACCAGGACACGTGCATCCTCCATCAGCTATTACATGTGCACCAAGTCCATGAGCAGCATCAGCACATTCTATTACCGCACTAAGTTGAGGATACCCAACACCTGTTTGAATCCTTGTTGTACAAACACTTCCAGGACCAATACCAACTTTCACAATATCAGCTCCACTTAAAACTAATTCTTGTGTCATATCAGCAGTTACAACATTTCCTGCAATTATTGTTTTTGTTGGATACTTGTCTCTAACGGATTTTACAAAATTAGTAAAATGTTCTGAGTAGCCGTTTGCAACATCTATACATATAAATTTAAAAAAACTAAATTCCTTTAAGACTTTATCTAGATTTTCAAAATCCTCTTTTTTAATACCGACACTTAAGGCAATATTTGAATACATTTTTTTTATATTTTTACTTTGTTTAATTTTTTTCACGTCATGCTGTTTAGTTAAACAAGTTATCATACCGTGATCATTTAATTTTTCAGCAATGCTAAGTTCTCCAACACCATCCATATTAGCTGCCATAATAGGAATACCCGACCATTCATTTTTACTGTATTTGAATCTGTATGTTCTTAATAAATTTACATCTTTACGGCTTTTAAGCGTAGATCTTTTAGGTCTAAATAAGACATCTGAATAATCTAGTTTTAGTTCTTCTTCAATTCTCATCAATTCAGTAAATTATAGGCATCATAATTAATTTCAAATCAATATCTGGCCTGTGGATAAGTTTTTTGATTAGATCTAATGTCCTGGAAAATCTATTAAATTTTCAACTTTATAATTTTTTTTGACTAAATTATCTGATCCACCAAGGTCAAATAGGTTTATTACAAACACAAATGCTGCCACTTTCCCTTTTGAAATCTCAACTAATTTTGCCGCTGCTTCAGCTGTACCTCCGGTAGCAATAAGATCATCAATAATAAGTATATTATCTTTTTCGTTTATAGAGTCTTTATGTACTTCTATCGTGGCTGTTCCATATTCTAACTCAAAATCAACAGAATGCACATCAGCAGGCAGTTTATTTTTTTTTCTAAGCATGATAAATGGTTTTTTAAGCACGAAAGAAACAGCGGAAGCAAAAACAAATCCTCTAGACTCTATAGCTGCTATCTTTGTAAAATTAAATTTTTTTGATCTTTCTACAATTTGATTTATAGTTTCTGCAAAAGCATTTTCATTTTTTATTAAAGTAGTTATATCTCTAAACAAAATGCCTTTTTTGGGATAATCCGGGATTGATCTAATATATTCTTTTAAGTTCATAATAATTAAATATAGAAGTATAAATAAATAAATTTAAAATTATGACAACAAATAAATTAGCAATAATTGGTGGTAGTGGACTTTATGATGTTGAAGAATTCAAACATAGAGAATTGATTGATTTACAAACTCCATGGGGAAAACCATCTGATCAGATTTTAAAAACTAAATTTAGTGATAAAGAGGTTTACTTTTTACCAAGACATGGAAGAGGGCACTTTGTTTCTCCGTCAAATATTAATTTTAGAGCCAATATAGATGCGCTCAAACAACTTGGAGTTACCGATATTGTTTCAGTATCAGCTGTGGGTTCACTTAAAGAAGATTTACCACCTGGCAAATTTGTAATTGTTGATCAATTTATAGATAGAACTTTTGCAAGAGTAAAAACTTTTTTTGATGATGAAATTGTTGCTCATGTATCGATGGCTCATCCAACTTCAAACGGATTGATGAATGCATGTGAGGATGCAATAAAAAAATCTAATATAGACTATCAAAGAAGTGGAACTTATATTGTTATGGAGGGACCTCAATTTTCTACTTTAGCAGAATCTAATTTATACAGATCCTGGAAAGCAGACGTAATTGGAATGACTAATATGCCCGAAGCAAAATTAGCAAGAGAAGCTGAAATCAGATATGCATCAGTTTCAATGGTTACAGATTTTGATTGTTGGCATCCTGATCATGAAAATGTTGACGTACAACAAGTGATTAAAGTATTATTAGGAAACGCTGAAAAAGCAAAAATTATGATTAAAAATTTAATTGATAATTTTGAAAATCATATTGACCCAAATGATCCAGCAAATAATTGTTTAGATGTAGCAATAATTACAGCATCTGAAAAAAGAACTAAAAAAACAATTGAAAAACTTAAAAATATTGCTGGTAGAGTTTTATTAAAATGAAGAGAATATTATTTTTTTTAATTATTAGTTTTTTCTTAACCAATGCTTATTCAAGTCCAAAATTTGATAAAGATCTTAAAAAATTTTCTAAACATAACGGATTTATAGATAGCAAAGGAAAAATTTATTCTGATAACGAAATAAAAGACAAAAAAAATTCAATTTTAATTATTTACAATCATGGCTCAGACAATGATCAAAAAAGTGATAAATGTGCAGTTCCAGGAAACAATGTTCCTAAAGTTATAAGAGACTTACATGATAAAAACATTAAAAATTTCAAAACAAAAATATATCGTTTTTGTACAGGTGCAAAAGGATGGTCAAAAAAAGAGCAAACTAAAATGTGGAAAGCTCATGAAAAAAATGGAAAATTAGCTATAGAATTAAAAGACAAAGATGGAATTCCATTAATAGATAAACAAAAACAAAACCAAAGAAGAAGAGTAATAAAAGATAAAGTTGATAATTTTATTGAAGAAGGATTTGAGAATATTATTCTTGCTGGTCATTCATCGGGTGGCTGGCAGTCATTAAAAATAAAAGCAGAATTCCCCATGCTGGTGAGAGGTGTTATAGCTCTTAATCCGGGAGCAGGTGGAACTGTTAAAAATAGAAAAGATTGGCCTTGGTGGGAAGACGTAAGATATTATGGTTTTGTTAAGGATTTATCTCAAATTAATGCAATTATTATTGCACATGATAAAGATCATTATAATTCTCCAAATGACTATTCTTTATTTAAAAGTATAAATTCAGTTAAATTTGTAAATTTAACTAATTCCGGTTGTAAAAAAGCAGAGCCAATGAATAATTATCATGGAATAACTCTTACCAAATGTTATGCAGAGTATGAAAAGAAAAATAAAAATATAATAAAATATTTAGAAGAAATTTTCTAAATGAAAATTAAATTAATATTAATTATATTACTATTTTTAAACAATTTTGCTTTTGCTAAAACTAAATTTGAAAAAAGATTTGAGAAAGATTTAAATAAAATTTCAAAATTAAATTCCTTTGTGGATAACGAAGGTAATCCTTATGAATTAGATGAAAATATTGATAAAGATAAAAATATTATTTTAATTTATACCCATGGTCAATGGGGTGGTGATCAAAAATTAAATGGTTGTAATAGGCGATGGAGCAAAATACCACCCGTAATCTACCAATTAGATGGAACGAAAATTAAAGGTTTAACTATAAAAACATATCAATTGTGTTCTGGAGTAAGAGGCTGGACTGTAAGTGAAGAAGATAAATTTTGGGAAACCTACAATAAAAATAATCAGGATGTAAATAGCGTTTTAAATCTCAAAGATAAAAATGGAATTCTTTTAATAGACAAATATAAAGACAATCAAAAACATAAGGTAATGAAGTTAAAAATTGATGAGTTTAAAAAAAAAGGTTTCAATAATATTGTATTATCAGGACATTCAGCGGGTGCGAAAAGTTCTTTTGTATTAAAATCAAATTATCCTAAATTAATAAATGGAGTAATTTCTCTTCATTTAGGTTTTGCAGGTAAATTTGCAAAAGCAAAAAATCCAGATCAAGGTTGGATAAATTGGAGAAACTATAAAAAATCTCTTATTAATTGGTCTCAGATAGGTGAGGTTATATTATTTACTCATGATAAAGATTGGGCTGATACAAAAAAAACCTTAAGTTTTCTGACAGAGTTTGAAAATATCAAATTTTTTGATTTAAGTGATACGCAATGTAAAAAGAAAAAACTATTAGCTGACTATCATGGAATAGCTTTAACAAAATGTTTTGCAGACGAGGATCCTAGAAGCAAAGAGATAATTAAATATTTAAATAAAATTTATTAATATGAGAATAGAAGGAAAAGAATATCGAACTATATGGTATGAGGGAAAAGTGGTTAAAATAATTGATCAAACTAAGCTACCACACAATTTTGTTATTAAAGAACTAAAGACTGTAAAAGACGCGATTAATGCAATAAAGGTAATGGAGGTAAGAGGTGCTCCACTTATTGGAGCAACAGCTGCTTATGGAATTGTTTTGGCAATTCAAGAAATAAATGATTTTGAATTTATTAAAAAAAGTTCAGAAGAATTGGTTCAATCTAGACCTACAGCAATAAATTTAAAATGGTCTGTTGATCGTATGATGAAAAAATTATCTGGCATTAATAGTGACCAAATTTTAGAAATAGCTTTAAATGAAGCAAAGGAAATATGTGATGAAGATGAGAAGTTTTGTGAAAATATAGGTATTAATGGATTAAAAATAATTGAGGAAATTTATAATAAAAAGCAAGATACAGTAAATATTTTAACTCATTGTAATGCAGGGTGGTTAGCAACAATTAATTGGGGTACAGCTACATCACCAATTTACCACGCTCACAAAAAAGGCATTCCAGTTCATATATGGGTAGACGAGACAAGGCCAAGAAACCAAGGCGCAAATTTAACCTCATATGAATTAAATGAAGAAGAAATTCCAAATACTATTATTGCTGATAACACTGGTGGTATTTTAATGCAAAGAGGTGAAGTTGATATGTGTATTGTAGGAACAGATAGAACACTATCAAACGGGGATGTCTGTAATAAAATTGGAACTTATCTAAAAGCACTAGCTGCCCATGATAATAATGTTCCTTTTTATGTGGCTCTTCCAAGTTCAACAATTGATTGGGATATAAAAGACTCAAAAGATATTCCGATAGAGGAGAGAAATTCAGAGGAATTATCTCATATCGAGGGTATCGATGAGAATAATGAAATTAAGAAAGTTTTAATTTACCCCAACAAAAGTAAGTCTATGAATTTAGCATTCGATGTGACGCCAGCAAAATATGTTTCTAATTTAATTACAGAAAATGGTATTTGTGAAGCATCAACTAAAGGTTTAAAAAAATTATTTAATAAGTAGATATATGGAATCTTTAAAAATGGTTGAGGTTACTAGAAGCGGTGAAATAGAAAGTTTTCATCAAGGTGTAGCAGTATTAATTAATTCATCAGGAAATATTTTAAAAGAGTGGGGCAATTCAGACTTAAATATTTACCCAAGATCAGCATTAAAACCAATTCAAACTCTAAATCTTTATAAGGATGGCGTTGCAGAGTCTATGAGTCTCAGTGAAGAACAAATTGCAATTACTACAGCATCACATCATGCAGAAAAATTTCATCAGGAGATTATTTCTAGTTGGTTAAAAAAAATTAATATAAACGAAGAAAATCTTTCATGTGGATATGATTGGCCTTGGAATTTAGAGGATAAATTTAAAGTAAAATTAGAAAATGAAAAAAAAAGAAGGATTTATCATAATTGTTCGGGGAAGCATTGTGGACATCTTGCAGTATGTAAACATAAAAACTTAACTTTAGAAAATTATTATGAGAAAACACATCCGTTACAAAAGGATTTAATTCAATTAATTGAAAATTTATCAGATTTTAAAATAAAAAATATTGGAATCGATGGTTGTACTCTCCCCAATCCTTTAATGCCTTTAAAAAAATTTGCATTAGCAGCGTCAAGATTAACAGATGATAAAATATTAAATGAAAATATAGATATAGCAAAAAAAATTTTTAACTCATGTGTTAATTTTCCAGAAATAACTGGAGGTACAAATAGTATTAATTGCATCTTAACAAAACTTTCTAAAAAAAAAATATTCTTTAAAAACGGTGCTGAAGGAGTATTTTTGGCACTAATACCTGAAATTAAATCTGCATTAGTAGTTAAAATTTTAGATGGAGCAGCAAGGGCAGCTGAAACTGCAATAGCAGGATTAATTTCTGAATTAAATATTATAGATGAAAATGAATTAGCAAAAATTAAATTTAGTGTAGTAACAAATTCTGTGGGTCAAAAAATAGGGAAAATGAAATTTGTGTTATAATTCAGAACAAATTAATCCATCTAAAGGTTTAGGATGAAACCACGTTGATTTTGGTGGCATAAACTTTTTTTTATCTGCAATCCTCATAACACTTGAAATATTTGTAGGGCTAAGTTTAAAAGCTATATTAAACTTTTTTGATTTTACTAATATTTTAAGATGATTTGAGCCACTAATCCCTGAAATAAAATCAATATTAGAAGCTTTAATTTTACTAATAATCTTTTGATGAAGAATAGTGACATCTAATTTATTATTTTTTTTGATTTGTTTGAGTAAATACCATTGATTGCTCATATACATTTCAAAAAAACCTTTTTTTAAACATTTTGAGTTATTTTTAATTTTTTTAATTTTAAAATTTTTACTGATAATATTAATAATTTTTTCGCTGCTTAAATTACTTTTTAATACTCTATTATAATCTAAAATTTTTATTTGATTATGAGGAAAAGCAATAATCATGGGAGATATTTTTTTATTACTTTTAAGCATTCCTTGTATTCTATGATGACCATCACATATGTATATTTTGTTAATTTTTTTAATAAATTTTTTTAAAGTTTTTAAATTTTTTTCTCTATCAACAATCCATACTTGATGATTAAATTTGTCTAATGATTTAAATGAATAAATTGGCTTTGATTTTGTGACTTTAATTAAGAAATTTTGAAGGTATTTGTTGTGTTTATAAGCTGTATAAATTGGACCTACTTGTGTTGAAATATTTAATATCTGTTTCTTTCTTTCAAAAACTCTATTCTTAAAAGTTTCTTCATGCCCTAAAATATTTTTGTTGTCATAATTGTTTAAATCTATTTTACCCAATATCCCAATTTGTTGGTGGTTTTTATCTGATATTTTGTAAATATAATAACAATCTTTACTTTCTTTAGTTATCAGTTTTTTATTCTTCATATTTGCAAAATATTTTTTAGATTGAATTAGATTTTTACTAGTTAAAATCTTCAGATAACCAAACTTTTGATAGGATTTTAAACTATTAAAATATTTTGGATTTGGAGTTGAAACTCTACGTGCTAGTCTCTGTATTGGCCGTAAAGCTTTAAATGGATTTATTAGACTCAAATTATTAATTAGGCAATTTTTGGAAGGTCTTCTAATGCTTTATCCATACTTCCTTTATCAAACTTATCTTCTGCAAGGCTGCCTTCGAAGTAATCTCCATATGCTTTCATATCAAAATGACCATGACCACATAAATTAAATAATATTGTTTTTGACTCACCATTTTTTTTACATTCTAATGCTGCATCTATAGCTCCTTTAACTGCATGTGTTGCTTCTGGTGCAGGAACTATACCTTCTGTTCTTGCAAAATTTACACCTGCTTCAAAACATTCTTTTTGACCATATGCTTTTGCTTCTAGAGCATTAATTTCTTTTAAGTGACTAACCAATGGAGCCATTCCATGATACCTTAAACCTCCTGAATGTGTAGCTGGAGGAATAAATTGGGATCCAAGTGTATGCATTTTTACTAATGGTGTTAATTTACCTGTATCACCAAAATCATAAACATATTTTCCTTCAGTTAATGTAGGACAAGACTTAGGTTCACATGCAATAACTCTAGTTTTTTTTCCTTCTCTAAAATTTTTTCCTAAGAAAGGATTTGCTAATCCTGAAAAATTACTTCCACCACCTGTACATCCAACTAAAATGTCTGGATAATCATCTGCCATTTCCATTTGAAGCAAAGCTTCATTTCCAACAATAGTTTGGTGCATTAAAACATGATTTAAAACACTTCCTAATGCATATTTTGTATCAGGATTTTTTGCAGCCATTTCAACCGCCTCTGAAATTGCTATCCCTAAACTTCCTGTGTTATTTGGATCTTTCGCCAAAATTGCTTTACCACTATCTGTTTCATTAGATGGACTTGCAACACATCTTGCTCCATAAGTTTGCATAACAAGTTTTCTATATGGTTTTTGTTCAAAACTAACTTTTACCATATAAACATCTAGCTCAATTCCAAACAGTTTACATGCAAACGCAAGAGATGTTCCCCATTGTCCTGCGCCTGTTTCAGTAGTAATTTTTTTTGTACCTTCTTCTTTATTGTAAAATGCTTGAGCCACTGCAGTATTTGGTTTGTGGCTACCAGAAGGACTAACACCCTCGTATTTGTAATAAATTTTTGCAGGCGTATCTAAATGTTTTTCCAATTTTCTTGCTCTGTATAATGGTGATGGTCTCCATTGTTTATAAATTTCTCTTACTGGTTCAGGTATTTCTATTTCTCTATCCTGAGAAACTTCTTGGCCAATCAATGCCATCGGAAACAAAGGCGCCAGATCATCTGGTCCAATCGGTTTTAAAGTACCTGGATGCAGCGGAGGCTCCATAGGTTTTGGTAAATCTGCAGCAATATTGTACCAAGTTTTAGGCATTTTGCTCTCTTCAAGAAAATATTTAATTGTGTCTGTCATTTTTTATAAACTTAATCTTGAAGATAAAATTTACAAATTGCAAGGGTAAAATTTAATTGTCTATCTTAGAGAAGCTGCAATATTTCCACCATCAACTGTCAAAACTGCACCCGTAGTTTTTTTTGAAGTAGCTAAATGAAAAAAAGCCTTTGCAACATCCTCAGCTTTTACTTCATTTAATAATAAATTTCCCTTCATATATTCATCTGTAGAAACTTCTCTAGCTTTTGCTCTAGATTTAATCATTCTATCATTTAATAATCCACTTCTTATTCTATCAGCATTTACTCCATTTGATCTAATTCCTAATGAACCATAGTCCACCGCATATTGTTTGCACAAACTTAATAAAGCAGTTTTGGCAAGACCATAAGGACCAAAGTTTTTTCCGGGATTTACAGATTGTTTTGAAATATTAAATAACAAGCATCCTTGAATATTTTGTTTTTTCATAATTTTAATTGTTTCAGATGCACAGTTTTGGTGTGAAAAAAAATTATCTTCAAAGCTTTCTCTTAAAATTTTATCATCTACTTCTGCAATAGAACCTCCTATAGCCGTTCCAGCATTAGATATGAGAATATCAACACCACCATATTTTTCAGAAATTATTTTGAAAGCATTTTTTACACTATTCTTTTCTCTGACATCGCAATGTAAACATAAATCGTTAATTTTAGATTGTATCTCTTTTACTTTTTTTGAATCGTAGTCAAGTAAAACAATTTCTGCACCGTAACTTTTGAAAAGTTTATATGTTGCAGAACCTATAGCTCCAAAACCACCAGTGATCACCACCACATTCCCTTGAAGAACTTTTTTATTTTTTTTGATTTTTGCTTGTTCTAAAGACCAATATTCAACATCAAAAATATCCTTTTCTGGTATGAATTTATATTTAGATGTTTCTTCTACCGATGAAATCACTCTTGCATTTGTTTCTGTTAAATCTCCTGCTATTATTGATGCTTTAAAACTGTCACCGACACTAAATAATCCAACGTTTTGTACCAGGATTACTCTAGGTGAAGTGTCCAGCATTGTCTTTTTACCTTTTACTTTCTTTTTATTTGTATTGAAATATTTCACATATTTTTTTCTATAATACTTAAAACTTTTTTCTGCTAATTTTTGAAAATCCTCAAGATTTGAATTTTGCTTTGGCTTAATCACTAATGGAAAAGGTTTTACTCTTATAACATGATCTGGAGTTGCTGTACCAATACTTGAATATCTTTTTACTTCTTTACCATTAATAAAATAATTTAAAGTTTTATTAGATCTGTAGTTAATTATATATTTTTGGTCTTTATTTTCTGACAATAAACCTCTTAAAATTGGTGCTATTTCGTGAGGTTTAAATTTAGTATTGAAATTTTTAATTTGTTTTATTTTTTTTCTTTTTAGCGTTTTTATAGTTCTTTCTGCTATTGAAACGTACTTAATCATTAAATCATAAGATTTCTTAGCATCATTATCAAAAGTAAATATTCCGTGGTTCAAAAGTATTAAGCAATTTATATTAGGATTCTTACTATAAACTTCATTAATTTTTTGAGCTAAACCAAATCCAGGCATTACATAAGGTACTATGCTGACTTTGGTTCCAAAAATTTTTTCACATAGCTCTTTACCGTTTGGTCTATTTGTTACATTCATAATTGCATCAGAATGAGTATGATCTACATATTTGAATGGCAAAAAAGCATGTAAAAAAGTTTCAACAGATGGATTAGGTGAATTAATATTAATTAAATTTCTTTTTTGATACGCAACCATATCTTCGTCGCTTAAATATTTCTTATTTTTTAAAGCCAAAAGAGGATTTAATTTTACTGCAGGTAAACCAGCTGGTTCAATTTCAGCCATGTCCCACCCACTTCCTTTAACACAAAGTACATCGTAATTTTTTCCATCAATATCTCTGATCGACGTTTTTACGGATGTATTTCCACCTCCATGAAGAACAAGTTCACTATTTCTTCCTAATAACCTTGTTGTGTAAACTCTTAAGGCCATATCTTTTGAATGACCAAGTTTTGTATACTTTTTGATGTATTTTCTTGCTTCTAAATTTGACCAATTGTTTTTCACAGTTACAACCTCAGCGAAGTATTATAATAGTTTTTTGTTTGAAAGAAGCAAAAAATTTGATTAGTAAGGTTTCATCAAGCTAATTATGATAAAAGTAGGCGAACATATTACCCTAGATATAATCGGAACCACAAAAGAGTATGATCCCTCTGTATTTGAAAAAGTAATTTATGAAATAGCAAAAGCTGCAAAAGTAACGATACTTAATATTTCTAAACATAAATTTGAACCACAAGGATTTACAATATTAGCTTTATTAGCCGAAAGTCATATTAGCTTTCACACTTTCCCTGAAAAAGGAATTATAAGTTTTGATTTCTTTACATGTGGTAAGATCAATCCCTCAGTTGCAATAGATATTATAAAAAAAGAATTTGAATATAAAAGAATAGTAAAAAAAGAATTTAATAGAGATACAAAATCTTTATATCACGATATTTATAGCTCACCAGGACTACAAAAGTCTTATGTTGTAAATGATGTATTAGAGGATTTTAAATCTAAAGTTGGTCAGCATATTGAAATTTTAGATTTAGAACAATTTGGAAAATCTTTATTTATTGATGGTGAAATTCAAGTTGCAGCAACAGATGAACATTTATATAGCTCAACATTTGTAGGCTCTGGTTTAAACTTAAATAAAGATAATGATAGGGCTGCTATAATAGGTGGTGGTGACGGCGGAGTAGCAAGAGAGTGCATTTCTAAAAAGTTTAATTTTATTGATTGGTTTGAGCTTGACCCAGAAGTAGTAGATGTTTGTAACAAACATCTTGGTGATATTGGAAAGAAAGCAACTGAAAAAAATTCAGTTAAATGTGTTTGGGGTGATGCATTTGAAAGTATTAAATCAGTAAGTGATGATAGTTATGATCACATTTTTGTTGATCTGAATGATGATCAGTTTTGTATAGATCTAGCAGCTAAAAATATGGATTCCCTTGTGAGAATATTAAAACCGAAAGGTGTAATAACAGCCCAAGTGGGAAGTCAGGACAAAAAACCACATCAAGTTGAAAATTGGCTCAATGTTTTTAACCAAAACTTTGGTAATGCAAAATTATCGAGGGTTTACATACCAAGTTTTGATTGTTCTTGGAACTTCTCGTCATCAATAAATCATTAATTTTTCTTTTTTATTATTATAAATTGTGAAATAATTATATCTTATTTAAGGAGATAATAATGAATATATTTAAAAAAACTATTTTAACTGTTCTTGCTTCTTTATTAGTCATTGGAAATGTTTACGCTGACAAAATAAGAATTGGAACTGAAGGCGCTTACCCTCCGTGGAATTCAAAAGATGCTTCAGGCAATCTAATTGGTTTTGAGGTTGAGCTTGCTCAAGAACTTTGTGCAATTATGAAACATGAATGTACTATAGTTGAACAAGATTGGGATGGAATGATTCCTGCTTTATTAATGAGAAAGTTTGATGCAATTATGGCTGGAATGTCTATTACTGCTGAAAGACAAAAAACAATTACTTTTTCACAAGGTTATGCAACTGAACCAGCTACCCTTGCTGTAATGAAGGGATCAAGTCTTGAAGGTATGGATACTCCTGCTGCAATAAATTTAGACAGAAGTTCTTCAGATGTTAAAAAAGCACTAAAAACAATTACAGCTTCATTATCTGGTAAAACTGTTTGTACTCAAACAGGAACAATTCACCAAAACTTTTTAGAGTCTGGTGATGTAGGAAGTGTAAATGTTAGAACTTACAAAACTCAAGATGAAGTAAACTTGGATCTATCATCTGGAAGATGTGATGTAGCGTTAGCTGCTAAAGCTTCATTTATAGATTATGCAGAGGCATCTGGAAAAGCAGTTGTTACCGTAGGACCTAATTTATCTGGTGGTGCCTTTGGTGGCGGTGTTGGCGTTGGTATTAGACAAGGTGGAGATGATGCGATCGGTAAAAGAGATGCCAAACTTCTAAAAGACTTTAATAAAGCAATTGATAAAGCTAGAAAAAAAGGAATTATTAGTAAACTAGCTATCAAATGGTTTAAAGACGACGTTTCTATGTAATATATTTCAGATTTGGCGACTATAATATATAGTCGCCAATCTATATGGAGCTTCTAGCATTTGGCAAAACAGGTTGGGGTGACGAATTATTTTACGCCACCTTAATGACTATAGCTGTATCAGTTACAGCTATGTTTATTGGATTTTTTTTTGCATTAACATTTACACCTCTCAAATTATCAAAATATAAATTTTTAAATTTAATTGGAAACTTTTATACAACAGTAATTAGAGGTGTTCCTGAACTTTTGGTAATTTATCTCTTCTTTTTTGGAGGAAGTGGTGCAATTATGTATGTTGCGTCAATTTTTGGTTATTACGAATATATTGAAATTAACGCATTCATCACAGGAGCAGTTGCAATTGGAATAATTTCGGGTGCTTATTCAACAGAAGTTTTCAGAGGTGCAATTCAATCAATAGACAAAGGTCAGTTTGAAGCTGCTAAGGTTTTAGGTGTAAATAAATTTGTACAATTTTATAAAATAATTTTACCTCAAATGTTGAGACTAGCCATTCCAAATTTGAGTAATGTTTGGCAAATAACATTGAAAGATACTTCTCTTATTTCAGTTACAGGATTAGTTGAAATAATGAGACAATCATATATTGCAGCCGGATCTACAAGAGATCCTTTGTTTTTTTATTCATTTGCGGCTGTTCTTTATTTATTACTTACTTATGTGAGTATGAAACTAATTAATAAATTAGAAGCCAGGTATAGCAGGGGGTATTAATGGATTTTGATTTAATGATAACTAGTTTTCCTAAACTTTTGGCTGCTACTGCTATCACTTTAAAGCTTTTGTCCGCATCCTTATTTTTTGGATTATTTTTGGGTCTTTTCTTTGCAATTTTAAGATTAAATAAAAATAAATTTATTAATAAATTTGCTTATGGTTACTCTTATGTTTTTAGAGGAACCCCTTTACTTGTTCAGATCTTTATAATTTATTTTGGATTAGGTCAGATTGAATACTTAAGGACGACTTTTTTATGGGCAATTCTAAAAGAACCTTATTGGTGCGCAATAATAGCTTTTACTTTGAATACTGGAGCATATACATCTGAGATTTTAAGATCAGCATTTCAGACCATAAAACCAGGGATTATTGAAGCAGGAAAAAGCTTAGGAATATCAAATAAAATAATCTTTTATAAGATTCAAATTCCAATTGCTATTAGACAATCTCTTCCAGCATATGGAAATGAAATAATATTAATGATGAAGGGGACTTCTTTAGCTAGTACAGTAACTTTAATGGATCTAACTGGAGTTGCTAAATATATTATTTCAACAACATTTAAGCCAATAGAAGTATTTATTGTTGCTGGTGGAATTTATTTGTTTATGACTTTTATTATTCATAATGTAATTAAATACTTAGAAAAAAAATATAGTTTTCAATAATAAAAATGCATTTATCTGAAAAGCAGATTAAAGACTATCAAACTAATGGAGTGATAATTGTTAAAGAAATTTTTAAAGATTGGATTGAGCCTCTCAGAAAAGGATTTCAAAAAGTTTTAGAAAATCCGAGCGAACATGGGAGAGAAAATGTTAATGACAATAAAGGAAGATTTTTCGAAGACTATTGCAATTGGGAAAGAATAGAAGAATTTAAAGATTGTATATACAATTCACCTGGAGCTCAAATATTTACTGAAGCAACTAATTCTAGATCCGCACAAATTTTTCATGAACATATTTTTATTAAGGACCCAGGAACATATAAAGAAACTCCTTGGCATCAAGATATGCCTTATTACTGCGTTGATGGCAATGATACAGGAAGTTTTTGGATACCGTTAGATGAAGTAGACCAGAAAAATAATCTTAAATTAATCTTAGGTTCTCATAAATGGAAAAAGCTAATTAGACCCACAAAATGGTCCAACAATAAATCTTGGTATAATGATGATAGTTCTTTTATGGATTTACCTTCATCAAAAGAATTTGAAAAATATATTTTTATACCCGAATTAACTTTAGGTGATGCCGTCCTATTTAATTTTAAAATTGTACACGGTTCAACTGGAAACAATACCTTAAAATCTCGAAGGGCATTTTCAATGAGATTTATTGGTGACGATGTTAAGTATATTGATAGAGGAGGTCCAACCTCACCACCATTTGATGGAATTAATTTAAAAACAGGAGATTTAATGAGAGATGATTGGTTTCCTAGAGTTTTTAGTAACTAGTATATTCTTTAATCTCTTTAATTTTTGACCCAGTATGATTGTTTATATCTAATTTAATTTTAGCTCTTGTATCGTTTAGAAAATGTACGTCTCTAGATAATCTTATAAAATTTTCTCCAAAATCTGACTCTTTTTCACATTTTCTTTTTTGGTCTTCAATGATCCACAGTTTTGAATTTACATTTTTTAAAGCTGTAAAAAATTTTGCTAGTTTTTCATCTATTTTAATATTTTTCTCAAGCTCATTTTTTAAAACTTCATATTCTTCATTTATAAATTTAAGTTTATTAGAATCTTTAATTCTATCTTTCTTAATTTCTAGAATGGATATTTTATCCAAAAGTTCTCCAACTGACACTTCAACTAGAATTTTATTCATATAATTTCATAGTATGTTAAGTTGTTATAAATATGTCTAATATTTTAATCATTAAACATGGTTCATTAGGTGATATAGCTCAAGCTTGTGGGGCAATTCAAGATATTTCTATCAGTCACAAAGATGACCAAGTTCATCTACTAACAACAAAACCATATTTTGATTTATTTAAAAAAAATCCACATATTTCAAATGTTATTTTAGATAAGAGGTTATCAAGACTAAATCTTATTTATTTATATTCATTAATGAAAAGTATTAAAAAATATAATTTTTCGAAGGTTTATGATTTACAGAATTCAAGCCGAACAGCTTTTTATAAAAAAATTTTATTTCCCAAAGCTACCAAAGAGATATGGTCATCTACTGAAACCACTTTACCCATGGGAACCAGCAAAGAAGATTTTGATAAAGACTCTGTTTTATCTAGATTTGACCATCAACTAAAAAGTTCTGGTATAAATACTAACCATACTATGAGCCCAGATTTTTCCTGGAGCTCATCAGATATATCTCAAATAAAAAATTATTATCAATTGGAAAAATACATTCTCCTTTTTCCTTTTTGCTCACCCCACCTAACATCAAAGAAATGGCCGTATTATAATGATTTAATTTCTATAATTGCTGAAAAATTAGATAATAAATTTAAAGTAGTAACTGCACCAGGACCAGATGAAATAAAAGATGCATCAAATATTAATGCACTCTGCATATTAGATAATGGTAAAGCTCTAGATATATCACAATTATCATCTTTGATTAAAGATAGTTCATTTGTTATAGCAAATGATACTGGACCAGCTCATATGACTGCACATTTGGGTGCAAAAGGAATCGCTTTATTTGGATCTCATACAACTCCTTTTAAAGTTAGTATTGAAAGAGAAAACTTTAAATCAATACAATCGCCAGAGTTATCAAAACTCTCAGCCGAAAAAGTCTTTGAAAAATTATCAGAGATTATTTCTTAACTTCTCTAATATTCTTAAAAATATAGGAACAGTTAAAAGAATAAAAAGTAATCTAATTATATGATGAAAAGCAACAAAGTCAGGATCTAAATCAAAAGCAATAGCTATAACAGCTACCTCATAAATTCCACCAGGGCTAAATGATAATATCAATGTTAAGATATTTGTATCAACAAAGAACGTTGCAACATAAGCTGCAATCAAACCTAATATCACTAATATACTTGTAGCAACTATGCTATGAAGTGAATTGTTGGCTATTTCTTTCACAGTTTTATCAGCAAATCTACAACCTACAGAAGCCCCTAAAATAAGAAGGCAAAAATTAATCGAAGCATCTGGCAACTTATATGAAGCAATATCTGTAATTTGCAATAATCCACTGGCAAACAATGTTCCAGATAGTAAAGCAGCTGGAATTTTAATTTTATCAAAAATAAAAATGAAAAATAAGGATGCAATTATAAGTAATATTAGATGCATATGATTTTGACCCATGTAGTCGAATTTTTCTAAAAGTAGCTCCTCAGAACCAGTGTTGTTCACAATAATAAATGGAATAACAGTTATAATAATAATTAATCGTATCAAATGTGAAGTTGCGACTTGAGACAGGTCAGTTTTTTCATGTTCTGCCAAAATCATTAAAGGACCTAAAGCTCCTGGAGCAGCTGAAAATATTGATGCTTTTTCACCATATCCAGAAAATTTTTGGAGATATTTGGAAACAATTAGAATGCTAACTATTATGTAGATTAACATAATAAAAGAAGTCCAAACCCAATTGATCATTTGATTAAATAAATTTTGATCGATGTAATTACCAATATGCAAACCTAAAATAATCAAAATTGAACTTAGGGCTAATTTTGGCATCTTTACTTTTAGGCCAGCTAAAGCCGCTATAGATGTAACAATCATTGGCCCCAACATCCACGCGAGTGGTATATTGAAGTAATCTGCAACAATTGCACTTGGTATTGAAATTATAATTACTGAGATAAACTTTTTTGAAAAAAGTTGTTTTGAACCTTCAAGATAAGTTTCAATATGTTGTTTGATCATTCATTATGCTTCTATCATCAACTATTCAAAAGATAAGAAAAAATGTGTTAGTGCAGAAAGTGAATTTATTTTTAGTTAAAAAAAATAAAACAACATATTTTGTTAATATTATTTTTGTTTAAATATTTTCAATTAAAAGTTGTGTTACTTAATTTCAGGTTGCATAAACATAAAGACTGTAATTAACTGTCTTTTTTAAATTAGAGAGGGATAAATAATGAAAAACTTAAAAAAAATAGTTTCAGTATTATTCTCAGCGATCCTATTATTTTCAGCAACAACTAGTAGCTCAGTGGCAATTGATAAATTGCACTTTGTTATCGGTGGTGGTGCTGGTGGTGGTTGGGATGGAACTGCTAGAGGTACTGGAGAAGCTTTGACTAAAGCTGGAATGTTAAGTGGCGCATCATTTGAAAATATGTCAGGTGGTGGTGGTGGTAAAGCTTTAGCTTACATGATTAACACTAAACCTGCTAATACAGTTTTAGTTCAATCTACACCATTGGTATTAAGATCAATTACTAGACACAAAGGATATGTAAAAGGTAGTGGAACTTTATCTTATAAAGATGTTGTGCCAATTGCTGGAGTAATCGGTGATTACGGAGCTATTGCAGTTGCTAAAAGTTCATCTTTTAAAAATTTTAAAGATGTAGTTGATGCGTATAAAAAAGATCCAAGCTCAGTTAAAATGGCTGGTGGATCAGTAAGAGGAAGCATGGACCATTTAATTGGCGCTTTAGCTTTCCAAGCAGCAGGTGCAGATCCAAATGCAGTTCAATACATTCCATATGATGCTGGTGGTAAAGCATTAGCTGGACTTTTATCTGGAGAAACTCAAATCATTTCAACTGGTTTAGGTGAATTGATGGGTGCAAGAGACCAAGTAAGAATTATTGGGATCACTGCTCCTTCAAGAGTTTCTGATGCACCAGATGCACCAACTCTTAAAGAACAAGGATACGATGTACAATTCGTTAACTGGAGAGGTTTTTTTGGCCCCCCAGGTATGAGCAATGCTGATAGATCAGCTATTGCAAAAATGCTTGGCGATGTACAAAAAACTCCTGAATGGGAAACTGTTAGAGCAAGAAATGCTTGGGTTAATATTTATAACCCGGAAGGTAAGTTTGTTTCTTTCTTAGAAAAACAAACTCAAGAAATGACAGCTCTTATGAAAAAACTAGGAGTAATTTAATCCTAAGGATTATTTGAAATTAGAGCAGTGAATATAAATACTACAAAAATTATATCACTGCTCTTTTTTATATTTTCAGCATTTTATTTATATACTGCCTATCAAATTCAAGTTTTTGCATTTGATGAAAATGCACCATTTAATGCCAGAACTTTTCCAATTTATTTAGGTTATGCAGGATTATTTTTTTCTGGACTAAAAGTTATTTTACCAGATCCAAATACTATTAAAGTTGATCATAAAAACTTAGAGTATAAAAAAACAGGTATTCTTATACTTATTGCAATTATTTATGGAGCTACAATTTTAAAAGTTGGCTATTTTTTAACCACCTCTTTATTTTTATTTGCTTCATATTATTTTTTAGGAGAACGAAGATGGATTTTAATGTTTTTATTATCATTTCCATTTGTAGCTGCCTTTATGTATCTGCTTCATGGTATTCTTGATATTTATTTGAGGGATCCATTTTTAAAATCAATTGGAGTTATGGGATGATTGAAGGAATATTAATTGGATTAACAACAGCACTTACAATTCAAAATATTTTAATGGTTATGGTTGGTTGTTTCTTTGGAACAATTATAGGAATGCTACCAGGTCTTGGTCCAATGACTGCTATCGCTTTAATGATACCCATTACTTATGGTTTTGATCCTGCAACAGGATTGATTTTAATGGCAGGTGTTTATTATGGAGCAGTCTTTGGTGGATCTACATCCTCTATATTATTAAATGCACCAGGTGTGCCAGGAACTGTTGCAACTTCATTTGATGGATATCCAATGGCACAACAAGGTAAAGCTGGTAAAGCTTTAGCAATTGCTGCATGGAGTTCGTTTGCAGGAGGAACATTGTCTGCAATTTATTTATTGTTTATGGCACCAAGTTTATCAAAGGTAAGTTTATCTTTTAGATCGCCAGATTATTTTGCTTTGATGATTTTAGGTTTAACAGCGATTGCTGCTTTTTCATCTAAAGGACAATTTTTAAAAGCAATGATGATGGTAGTACTTGGCTTGATGCTAGCATCAGTAGGTCAAGATAGCTTATCTGATATTACAAGATTTACATTTGATAATATGAACTTAACTGATGGTATTAGCTTCGTACTTGTTGTGATGGCAACATTTGCAATGAGTGAAGCTTTAACTATTATTTTAAAAAGAAATGATCCTACTAGTGCAGCTAAACAAGTTTCTTTAACAGAGCTTGGTTCAATTAAAATTAACAAAGAAGAACGTACAAAAATGTACAAAACAATTCCAAGATCATCCGTAATTGGTTTTTTAATTGGTGTATTACCAGGAGCAGGTGCAACAATTGCATCTTTCTTAGCTTACGGAATGGAAAGAAATGTAGTCAGTGATGAGGAAAAAGAAAAATTTGGCAAAGGAAGTGTAAATGGTTTATCAGCACCAGAAACTGCAAATAATGCAGCTTGTTCGGGATCATTTGTTCCAATGCTTACACTGGGTATTCCTGGAAGTGGAACTACAGCTGTCATGTTAGGAGCTTTATTGGGCTTTGGAGTTCAGCCTGGTCCAAGACTTTATATGACTAATCCAGAAATTTTTTGGTCAATAATTATGTCTATGTATATTGGAATGGTAATCTTGCTAATATTAAACCTACCACTCATTCCCTATATTGCTAGAATTCTTGCAGTTCCTAAAAATTACTTAATCCCTTTAATCTTATTCTTCTCTGTTACAGGTATTTATGTAATGTCTTTTAATAATTTTGATATTTATTTAATGATTGGAATTGCTGTAGTTGCAACGTTCTTACGACTGTACGACTTTCCAATGCCTCCTCTTATATTAGCATTTGTTCTTGGTGGACTGATGGAGGAAAATTTAAGAAGATCTTTGTTATTAAGTAATGGCTCTTGGGAATTTTTATGGGACAGAACTTTAACTGCCTGCATACTTGCAACAACAATTTTAATTGTTGTTTGGCACATCTATAAAACTTTTAAGAAAAAAATTTAATTTAGAATTTTTTTGTAATCCTCTATAATTTTTGACCATTGGAATTTATGAACAAATTCTTTGGCATTTTTTCCATAATCTAGATATTTTTTATTATCTAACATTGTGTTAATAGAAGAATAAATATCATCTAGATTGTTACCATCACATATTAAGCCAGTTTTTTCATGATTAATTGCATCTGCTGCACCGCCATCTTTTCCACCAATAGAAGGTATTCCATACTGAGCTGCTTCAACATAAGCAATTCCAAAACCCTCAACAGATTTTTTATAAATTATTGAAGGCATTACAAAAATATCTGATTTAGCAACTAGAGCATTTTTTAAATCATTGCTTATATCTTTGAAAAACATTACTTGAGCCTCTAAATCTAGTTCTTTAACTAATGTCTTTATGTTGTCTTCTTCCTCACCATAGCCAACACAAATGTAGACAATGTTAGGATAAATTTGTTTTAAATTTCTAAGTGCCATAATTACTTTTTCATGATTTTTTCTTTTATCAAATCTTGAAACAGTAATTAATCTTGGTGTTTTAACTTTAAGTAAGCTAGCAACTTTATCTAAAGTTTTTTTATCAATTTTTTTAACTGGATCTATACCTGGATTAATGACAATAATTTTATTTTCATTAACTCCATTTTCTATTGCTAAGTTTTTTGTATATTCAGAATTTGCTATTACTTTTTCAACATTGTTTAATACGTCTATAACTCTTTTATTTTGGCTTGATCCTTTTGGATGATTAATTTCTTTACTATGAATTAAACAATATTTTTTCTTAGATGTTTTGATAAGCTCTAAGCTTTTCCAATGATCAGCAACTATACCTTCTATTTTGTTTTCTTTAATAAATTCATTTATTAATTGAGCTTTTCTATATTTTCTGAGTAATTTAATTCCACCAACTCTTTCAATTGAAAATGAGGCTTGCTCATCAAATTCTTTGTGACCTTCAATATGATCAGCAAAAACTTTGATCATAAAGTTTTTTGATAATTCCCTAGATAATCCCCACATCAAACTCTGCATACCACCCAGCTCCGGTGGGAATGACCTAGATACAATTAGATACATTAATCATACTTCCATTTAATACCACAGCCTGCACTAGGTATTTGATCTTCAGGACCCTTTTGTGTTTCTGCAACTTGTTTCATGGCCATCAAAAGATCACTTTCTCCATCTTTAACAGGAACAAAGTTCTTAAGTTCTCTAAGCCTTCCTCTGTATTGCAGTTCTAAATTTTTGTTATAACCAAAGAAATCAGGAGTACAAACTGCATCATAAGCCTTAGCAATTTCTTGAGTTTCATCGTGTAAATATGGAAAATTAAAATTATTTTCATTTGAAAATTTAATCATATTATCAAACGAGTCGTCTGGATATTTAACAAAATCATTTGAACATATTGCAACAGTATTAATTCCAATTTTTTTTAATTCATTACAATCTTCGACTAATTCTTTTGTTATGGCTTTTACATATGGACAATGATTGCAAATAAACATGATTAAAGTTCCATTTTCACCTTTGATATCATTTAATGATATAATTTTGTTATCAGTAGATTTTAATTCAAATGGAACAGCTTTTAGACCAAAATCACATATTGGAGTTTGTATAGGCATAATGTAAAATATATAAATTATGTTTTATGATTTAAAAGATAAAAAACCAAAAAACTCTGGCGAAAATTGGGTAGCTCCCAGTGCAACAATAATAGGGGATGTTACTCTAGATAAAAACACGAGTATTTGGTTTAACGCTGTACTTAGAGGAGATATTGAAAATATCCATATTGGAGAAGGTTCTAATGTACAAGATGGAAGTGTTTTGCATACGGATCCAGGTTGCCCACTAAAAGTTGGAAAAAATGTTACAGTTGGCCATTTAGTTATGCTTCATGGATGTACGATTGGAGACAACAGTTTGATTGGAATAGGAGCGGTCATTCTAAACAAAGCTAATATTGGAAAAAATTGTATAATTGGTGCTAAGGCCTTAATTACTGAAAACAAAGTTATACCTGACAATTCTTTAGTTGTTGGTTCTCCAGGTAAAGTTATTAGAGAAGTTACAGAAGAAGAAAAAAAGGCAGTATTTGAAAACACTAAACATTATCAAGAAAATTGGAAAAAATATTCAAAATCAATTTTTTAAAAGGAGATAAATGCCAGCAGGCTACGTAATAGCTCAATTGAAAATAACCAATCCTGAGAATTACAAAGAGTATGTAGAAAAAGTTAATCCAATTGTAAAAAAATTTGGTGGAGAATTTTTGGTAAGAGCTGGCGAATTTCAAATTTTTGATGGTGAGACAAAGTTTCCAAGAATAATCATTTTAAAATTTCCAAGTTATGAGAAGGCTTTGGAGTGGTATAATTCTGAAGAGTACAAACCAATAAAACAAATAAGATTAGATAATTCAGAGGGAACAAATATAATTATAAAAGGTGTATGAAAAAATTAATTTTTATAATTTCTTTTTTATTAATTACAAACTTATCTTTAGCCTCAGAAAGATTTATACCACTTGAATTATTCACAGGTGGAGAAATTCGTGATGATACTGAAATTAAATTTACAAAAGCTAATTTGGTCTTTGGAGAAAAGAAAAGAAAAAAAATAGTAGGTCCTGAAGATTGGAAAAATCCTCAAACTGGAAAATTAATAAAAGTTTATAAAAGAACAAGAAAAGGTCAAAGTGGAGTAAAAACCCAACTTTTTACTGTTACTAATGATGGACAATGTATTGGAAGAGTTTGGGATAGTAGGCGTGGTGGAAGAATAATTGTAAATGGATGTAAATTTCCTTTAGGTGTTTGGAAAGAGGGAGAAAAAAGGATATTTGTAGGTTCTTCTGGTGGAAAGACAAGAAAAATCGAATTGACCATTTTAAAGCTTGGAAAAAAACAAAAAGATAAAATAAAATTTAATTGGAAGCTTTATGACGGAGCTGGAAAATTAATGGATGACAATGATTATACATTTTCTGCTGGCAAAGCAATGACTAAACTTAATGATAAAAAAATATCTAAATGAAAAAAATATTTTTAATTTTAATTGTTACACTATTTAGTTCATCAATTTTTGCTTCTGATGATAAACCAGGTAGATTCTTTGAAGACCAACCAGATGTAAATGATGATTATCAAATCCATTTTATCTATCTTCTAGCAAAAAAAACCAAAGATAAAGAAAGAGATATAAACGGTTGGATAGAAAAAGAAGTTAAAAAAATAGATGATTTATTTTTCAAATTGACTGGAGATAAGCAAAGATTAAAATTTGATTATCGACAAGATGGTAAGCTTGATATTTCATTTGCGAGATTGGATCGTAAAGCAAGAAGAGGTGGGTGGAATGTAAATTACCCAGACTATTATTTGCAAAAACAAGGATTTAATAATCCTAAAAAATTGTATTTTTCTTTTACGGATGCATCAAGTGGTGATGGAGGGCAAATGGGACCTCACCATGGATATTTATTTATTAAAAGAGCGTCTGGTCAAATAACAAAAATTGCAATCCATGAATTACTGCATGGTAATGGTTTTGCTATGCCTTGCACCAAAGGAGTTAAGGACGGAGCTCATTTAAGCGCAGGTATTCTTAGTCATGATTTATCAGCAAAATTTGGAAAAGCAGTTTATGATCACAAAGATCCAACATGTCCCGATTTAAAAGACTCTGTTTATTTAACACCAACATCTGAAAAACCTTTTGATCCATTACAAATTGCCTGCGCACTAAGCCAAAAGAAAAGAGGACAGCCACCAGGAAATTTTGTAATACCAGCCCAATATACTCATAAGAAATTACTAAAAGGAAGAAAAAATGAGTGGTGTACTTATAAACTTACTGAATATGCTAAAGAGGATTGGTTTAAAAAGTGGAAAAAATAATAATTTTAATTACTCGAATAATAGACCGTTGACTGAATAAACTATTAATCCAATTATTATTATAAATAAAATTAAAAAAGAAACTTGCCCACTTAATTTATTTTTAATATTTGTTTTTCCTTCTTTGAATTTTTTAACGTGAATGCTACCAAATCTCATTACAGCTAATCCTAAAATAATTAAAAAAGCTGTAAATATGTATCCAGTAATCATTTATGGGACTAGCCAATTATCTTTATTATTTTCCAAATCAAACTTTGCTCTTCGATGACCTTTTGCTGCTAAATAAAGCCATTCTATAGATTTAATTTTACACTGAATAACTGTAAAGTTTTTATAACCTTCTTCACTTTGTTCTTTTGTATAATCAAAATTATCTAGCTCTGGTTTTAAACCAGACGTTGGGACTTCAGACTCCGTTCCTGGACCATTATCAACCAAATAACATTTTCTAGATATATGCTGTGTTTTAGACCAAGACTCTTCAGTTATTTCATTTTTATGATGAATGATGCATTCAACTTTTAATCTGACCTGTATTTTTTCATCCTTATCATAAAATAACAGAGCAGCATTTTTATTAGCTTTTAATTTTTCAATTTTATCTGAGCGTATATCGCTATGGTATTGAACTAGATGATTAGATTGATCAGATTTTCTAAGAACTACAATTCTTCCATCTAAATCATTCTGATCACCACAGATAAATACTGGTATTCTAAATGGGGAGCTTCTATCGGTCACTGCATTATCTAACATTGACCAAATCTTCTTTTTGATCTCTGTAAAGTCCTCGTAATAAGGAACTGTATTCGTCACAAATATTATTTTTTCTTCTTTAATCTAGCAATTAAGCCTGAGCTATCCCAACGATTTCCACCCATCTTTTGAACCTCAGCATAATAGCCATCAATAATTTCAGTAATTGGAACCGGTGAACCATTTCTTTTCGCTTCTTCAATTACAATTGCTAAATCTTTTCTCATCCAATCTATTGCAAAACCATAATCAAATTTATCATCCGTCATAGTTCGATATCTATTTTCCATTTGCCATGATTGAGCTGCACCTTTAGATATTGTTTCCATAACTTTATCCATATCTAGTCCTGCATTTATTCCAAAGTTAATTGCCTCAGATAAACCTTGTACTGTTCCAGCAATACACATTTGATTCATCATTTTTGTAAGTTGTCCACTACCACATGGACCAATTAGCTTTACCTTTTTGCTATAACAATCAATTACAGGCTCAGCCTTTTTAAAAACTTCTTCATCACCGCCCACCATAACTGTTAGTATTCCGCCTTCAGCACCAGCTTGTCCTCCAGAAATAGGTGCATCTAAAAAACTAAATCCTTTATCATTTGCTTCTTTATTTAATTGTCTAGAAACCTCAGCAGATACCGTTGAGTTATCAATAAAAATTGATCCAGCTTTTGCTGTTTTGAATAATCCGTTTTCACCTGTTGCTACTTCTCTTAAATCATCGTCATTTCCAACACATGTAAAAATAAAATCAGCACCATCTGCTGCCTCGGCAGGTGTATTGGCCATTTTACCTTTATATTCTGAAATCCATTTTTCAGCTTTTGATTTTGTTCTATTAAAAACAGTTACATTGTGTCCGGCTTTTGATATATAACCAGCCATTGGGTAGCCCATAACCCCAAGACCTATGAAAGCAACATTACAAGTCATAATTTTTATCTATGTTTAAAAGTTTAAGTTTAAAAGTAATTGTATTTGGATTTATTTTTACATTTTTTTCAAGCTTTGGACAGAGTTTTTTTCTTGGTTTGTTTAATTCAAGTATCAGAGATGCTTTATCAATTACACATGGACAATTTGGCTCAATTTATGCATCAGCAACTTTGTTAAGTAGTGTAGTTTTAGTCTGGATTGGAAAAAAGATTGATGATGTAAATATATTAAAATTTGCATCTTACGTAATAATTTTTCTATCAGCTTCTTGTTTTATATTTTCTAAAATTTCATCTGTTATTTTTTTATTTATAGGAATTTTTTTAATGCGTTTAGCTGGGCAAGGGTTATCTAGTCATACCGCAACAACAACTATATCTCGTTTTTTTGAAAAAAATAGGGGCAGAGCTTTGAGTACAGGTTGGTTAGGATTATCATTAGCTGAATTTATAATGCCAGTTCTGATTGTTTTTTTACTAACTTTTATTGAATGGAGAGATATTTGGGTTTCAATTTCTATTTTAGTTATACTTGTTTTACCTCTTGCAACTTTCCTTTTAGTAAAAGAAGTAAAACTTGATACTAGAGAGGAATCTAAAATTGAAGGAAACAATCAAGAAATTAAACAATGGAAGAGAATAGAAGTATTAAAAGATTATAGGTTTTATATAATATGTATGACTATGTTAGCAATGCCATGGATTGCAACAGGGTCTTTCGTTTATCAATCATTTATTTCTTCCTCCAAAGAATGGGGACCTTACGTAATTGCTCAATCATTTATGGCTTATTCAATTTTATCAGTAATTACTCTTTTTATATCTGGATTTTTAATTGATAAATTTACTAGCAGAAAATTACTAATTTATATGAATATTCCACTTTTTTTTGCAACGGTAGTTCTTTACTATTTTGATGCACCATTTTCATCATTTGTATTTTTTGGGTTGTTAGGAGTGACTAATGGTTTAGCAAATGTTCTTGGTTCTTCAACTTGGGCTGAGATTTATGGTGTTAAGTTTATTGGATCTATTAAAGCTTTGACAACTGCATTAATGGTATTTGCAACTGCCTTTGGAACAGCTTTATTTGGAATTTTGATTGATATAGGGTTTACAATTGAAAATATTGCTGTTGTATCTGGGGTCTACATTTTTTGCTCAATAATTCTTCTTTATTTGGTTAAAAATAAGCTAAATCCTCAATATATATAAAATAGGTCTTGATTTTTTAAAGCTCACTGTATAGATACTGCGCATGGCAAGAGTTACCGTAGAAGACTGTATAGATAAAGTAGAGAGCCCTTACGAGTTAGTATTAGTTGCTAAAGAAAGAGCTACTCAACTTAATGCGGGGATTGAACCTACAATAGATAGAGATAACGATAAAAACACTGTTATTTCTTTAAGAGAAATTGCTGAAGAAAAAATTAAAGTTTCAGATTTAACTGAAAGTGCTGTTTATAAACTTAGGAAACATGTTGAACAAGTTGATGATAGTGCTGAAGATGATGAAGAAATAGGTGATGATTTTGAAAATCTATACAAAGGTGAAATTTCAAAAAGTGGTACTCCAATTTTACCATCCAAAAGAGCAAGAAAAACACCAGAAAAAATACAAGTAACAAAAGAAGATTTAGCAGAGTTATCCGAAACTGCTACAGCAGATGTTGATAATTCTATTGGTGAAGAAACCATGAATGAACAAGGCGAAGTTTCTTTAGACGAAGTATCAGAATCTGAAAATCAAGATGTAGATGTAACTTCAGACGATACTGAAGCTTCAAACTCATAAAAAAATAATATAAAGTCATATTATGAATAGGAAAGTATCAGTTGCTCCTATGATGGATTGCACAGATCGCCATGAGCGATTTTTTTTAAGATTAATATCTAAAAATACCCTGCTTTATACTGAAATGATTGTAGATGAAGCAATTAAGAGGGGTGATAAAAAAAAATTATTGGAGTTTAATATTAATGAAAAACCAGTGGCTCTTCAATTAGGTGGTTCTTCACCAAAACTTCTAGCTGAGGCAACAAAAATTGGAGAAGAATTTGGTTATGACGAAATAAACTTAAATTTAGGGTGTCCTAGTAAAAAAGTTGAAAAAAATAGATTTGGAGCTTGCTTAATGAAGGAGCCAAATTTAGTTGCAGATTGTTTAAGCAAAATGCAATCGGTTACCAAATTACCAGTAACTATTAAAACGAGAATTGGTTATGATGATGTTGAAGATTATGAAAATTTATATAATTTTATTTCCACTTTAAAAGCAACTGGAGTTAAAACTTTTATTATTCACGCCAGAAAAGCGATGTTGGGTAAATTTACTCCTAAACAAAATCTAAATATTCCACCTTTAAAATATGAATATGTTTATAAGTTAAAAAATGATTTTCCTGATGAAGAAATAGTTATAAATGGAGGAATAACATCAGTTGATGAAATTAAACCTCATTTAGAAAAAACTGATGGTGTAATGATAGGAAGAGCAGCTTATCATACGCCATATTTACTTGCGGATATTGAAAAAGAAATATTCAAAAATGAAGACGTTCCAAGTCGACAAGATGTAATTGAAAAACTTATTCCATACATAAAAGAGGAATTAAAAAAAGGTACTAGATTAAATCAAATTATGAGACATACTTTAGGTTTATTTCATGGTCAAACAGGTGCAAGTTATTGGAAAAGATATTTAAGTGAAAATATGTGTGTAAGAGATGCAGATGTAAAAAAAATTGATCATATTATGGATAAAATTAAATATAATAATGTCGATACAAGAGTAGGGCAGTCTGCTTAATTCTATAATAGCAAACGAATATAGTTATATTATTTTACTAATGGCTTTAACAGCTATTCCTGCAGGTTTTGTTGCAGGTCTTTTTGGGATAGGGGGCGGCTTAATAACGGTTCCTTTTTTATATTTTATTTTTGGTTCTTTAGAAATAGATCCATTATATATAATGCACCTTGCTGTAGGAACTTCATTTGCAATAATAATACCCACATCTACAGTTTCAGTTTTAACACATCATAAATTTAAAGCAGTGGATTTTGATGTAGTTAAAAATTATGGTTTATATGTAGTGCTTGGTGTTACTGTTGGGACTATTTTTGCTGCTTCTTTAAGAACCAAATCGTTAGTTTTATTTTTCTCAATAATAATTTTGTTTTTAGGCATTTACTTCCTTTTAACAAAAGAAAAGGAGCAAAATATAATTGTAGAAATGAAATTACACTTAAAGATTGTTCTTGGTTTCATTGTTGGGTTTATATCAGCTCCTATGGGTATAGCTGGAGCAATCATGAACGTACCAATTCTTAAATTTTTTGGCTATTCTATAAATAAAGCAATTGGAAGTTCAGCTGCTATTGGTTTTTTAATTGCTTTATTCGGAGCAATAGGATTTCTTGTTTCAGGAAGTTATTTAAATTCTAGTCTTCCAATGAGTATTGGTTTTATAAATATACCAGCCTTTGTAATATTTATACCAATTACAACTTTCATGGCTCGGATAGGAGCCAAAACAGTTCATAGTATAGATAAAAATAAAATTAGTAAATTTTTTGGAATTTTTCTTTTAGTTGTTTCGATTAAATTTTTTTATGAATACTTAAAATTATAATTGATAAAAAAAAAGAGGTGATTTCAGTCTCCCTCCATCACCTCAGATTCTTTTTTAAGTGATTCTTTTAAGATTAATGAACACTTATTAGTTGAAAATACAATTTATCAACTAATT
>CACEGO010000006.1 GCA_902559075.1 uncultured Pelagibacteraceae bacterium
GATTTAATTTGTAAATTATCTTCTAAATGTGCAGATTTTTTATATTCAATATTACATGATTTAACAATTATAAGAGTACCAAAATCATTTTTTATTTTTGTATTGCTTAATCCAATATTAGATAATGCCTCTGTTCTAGCTCTTTCTAAGTATTTTAAATAATTTGCATAATAGACAACTCCACCGGCGTCTGTGTCTTCATAATATACTTTAACATCGTGAGTAAAGTTTTTATGCATAAATAAATAATATCAAATAAATGATAATTTAATACAAACTAAGATATAATATTAGAGATGAAAATTTATATTATTTGGTTAATAGGAGTAATTTTATGGAACTTTGGATTTCCAAATGCAATCCCAATTGCTGATGTAATTGCGGCTATTTTATTATCATTTTTAAGCATTGGATTAAAAAAATATTTAAAATTGTAATTAATCTGACGAAAAATAAATATTCTGAAAATAAGAAATTGATTTCATTTTTGAATTATCAGTATCAGCCATTATAGCTAATCCATCTAATTCATTCACATTTAGATCATGAAATTTTTTAAAATCTTCCTTAACATTAGCTTTTACTGTTACCCATTCATTCAGATTATCTTTTGTTGTTGCTAGTACATTGTCTATAGATTTTTTTGTATAAGGACTGGGTCTATTATCACCAACTTCACTATTACTTGAAAAAACATAATTAATTGCTCTATTTGATAAAGGTGTGGCTCCAGTTTTTTTAATCACAAAAACACGGGCGGCATAATCATGTCCTTTTTTGGTATTCTCTTTAATTCCCCGAAGGTCCTTCTCAATTTTCCAGGTAATATTGATAAAAGGTGTTTTATTTAGGTCAATTTTGATTTCTTTTCCTAGGCCTGAAGCAGCATTATCTGCTACGGCTTTTAAATAAGTACCATTTTCATTTGATCCTACAGTATAAGCAGTCTTGTTATCTGCTCCTCTTACTTTACGGATCTCAAGTGCTGATAATTCTTTTTCAGTAAATTCAAAAACTTTTATAGTTTCTGCATGTGCGGAGCTAAGAGAGATTAATGATGTAATAAAAATATAAAAAATTTTTAACATGTTCTTCTTATAGATAGATTATTTATAAATTCAATATTCAGTCACAATTTCAACATTCTAAATGCAAAATTGATTGTTAAATGAATTATATGAAAATAATTTCTGTGTTTATACTTCTTATATATTGGTCAATAATGATCACAGCACCAGTTATGGGTAAAAATTCTATTAAAAATCAAAATAAAGACCGAAAAATAGTTTCAAATTTTTGATACTAATATGTGGATCTACCACCACTGATATCAAATACCGCAGCTGTAGAAAAAGTGTTTTCTTGTGAAGAAAGCCAACAAACTAGTGAGGTAAACTCATGTATTTCAAGAAATCTTCCTCTTGGCACCTTTGACAGCATTCTTTGTACATGCTCTTTACTCATTTGATTTAAAATTCTAGTTTTAGCACCTGCTGGGGTGACAGCGTTTACAGCTATATCTTTGTCAGCTAATTCTTTACCCAAAGCTTTCGTTAACCCAATTGCACCAGCTTTTCCAGAGCTATACGCGCTTGCATTTGCATTTCCATCTTTACCCGCAACAGAGGCGACATTAACAATTCTTCCATAATTATTTTTAATCATATTTGGGACAATTGCTCTGCAACAGTTAAAAGTTCCCACTAAATTTATCTGCACTATTTTATTCCACATATCGACATCATACTCCCATAAGGGACCTGTAGGACCTGTTATGCCAGCATTATTGATTAAAATATCAATATTTGTTTTTGAGGTTATATCTGCAACGTTTTTCTCTACATCTTGATAATTTGAAATATCAACAACACTATAAAATAAATTAGGGTTTTTAACCTCATCAACTGCTGATTTAAGAAGCTCTTCATCAATATCCCATATAAATACTTTAGCACCAGAATCTAAAAATCTTTTTGCAACATCTAAACCGAAGCCTTGAGCTCCACCAGTAACTACAGCTGTTCTATTTTTAAAATCAAATGTGTGCATTAAAATTATTTTTTTGCTAACAAGTAGTATGTCATCCACGCAACAAATGCACCTATTATCCAAGCATAAGATTGTAAAAACATTAAATTAGTATTCCAAATTGTTGACGCTGAAAAAATAAATCCTAATATTAAAGAATAAACACCCTTTATATGCCAACCACCTGAATAATAATAAGCACTCTCTTTGTTTAATGAATATAGATCTTTATTACTTAATTCTTGATTTTTAATTAAATAATAATCAGCTGCCATAACTCCAAATAAAGGACCAAAGAAAGCACTAAAAGTATCAACAAATGATAAAATTCCTATTTGGCTCAATATAGTCAGCCAGAATATTGCAATCAATAAACCAAAAAAAGCAATTAAATAACTAGCGCTTTTTAAACTTAATATTGAAGGAGCAAAATTTATTAGAGAGTATTGAGATGGGATGAAATTGGCAACTAAATTTGTAGAAGCTGAAGCAATTATAATAAAAAATAGAACGACTATTGTTATTTGTATATTATCAAACTTTCCTACTATGTCTGTTGGATTGGTAAAAATTCTGTCTATATCTGAAAATTTTTGATTAAGAAAAACATCGGATCCTATAACAATGAAAACAGATAAAAATGAAAAAATAATTAAATTAAAAATTAAACTTAAGTTTCCTTTTTTTAATTCTTGCTCATTTTTTACATATCTAGAAAAATCACCAAAACTAATTATTAAAATTGAAAAATAGGCAAATATTGTCCCAGCAACAGTCAATAAAGGTACTAAATTATTAACATCAAAAAAATTATTTAAATTAAAAATATTTGAAAAAGCTTCGGTAGTTATTTTTACATCACTTAATAAAACAACAAAGAAAAAAATAAGCATACCAGCATAGACTGTCATCGCAGAGAAATTAATTATTTTCTTATTGTACTGCATCCCAATAGTAAAAAACAAAGTCTGTAGAACAATTGTTATCAATATTGCAAACCAGTCAATAATATTTAAACCAAAATAAAAGATTATGAAAATTTCTTGCTCCAATAAGGAATTATCAATTGAAAAAATTGTTATCCTTATAAGGTAAACTAATATTTTAGATAAAAAATAAGTTTGGATACCAAATAAAAAAATCCCAACCAAACTTCTGATTAATCCAAATAATTTAGCACCATTAAATCCTAACGAAGATCTTAATAATACTGCAAAAGGTAAACCAAATTTTTGAGAAGGCTTCCCAATTGCATTTGAAAATAAATAAACAAAAAAAGATCCCAATATTATTCCAAAAAATACTACGAATACATTCAAGCTATAAATTAAGTAAAGCGAAGAGATTAATGAGAAACCAATTACACTTTGTACATTAGCACCCCAAAAACAAAATAGATCTTTCCAATTCCAAGTTTTGTAATTTGGGTTAACTGTCACCAGGTCCCAATTTGAAAGAGAATATTTTACTTTTGGCTGATTCACTAAATTTATTTTAAACTAATAAATTCTACTGTCCATATAAGAGAGTTGGCAACCATAAGGCAATTTTAGGAAATATAATAATTAAAACCAAACCTATTATTTGTAGAACCATAAATTGCATCATTCCGTAATAAATATCTTTTAAATCCCATTCTGGAACTACACCTTTTAAAAAATATGCTGATAGTGCAACAGGTGGAGATAGCCAGGCGGTCTGGAGATTGACAGCTACTAGTATTGCAAACCAAGTTAAATTAAATCCTAACGCTTCTACTAATGGCAAAATTATTGGAACAATAATCATAACTATCGGTACCCATTCTAATGGCCAACCCAGCAAAAATATCATGACCATAATCATTCCTAAGATCAGATATTTATTCATTTCTAAACCTAATAAAAATTCAGTTAATAAAGTTGGTGTTCCCAATCTGGCAAATACTGCTCCAAAAAAATTTGAGGCAGCAACTAAAACCATAATTAAAGCTGTGATTTCTAAAGTTTTAACTAAAGCTTCTTGAAGTTTAGATAATGTTAATTTTTTATATGCTAATGAAAGTAGTAATGCACCCATTGCACCACAACCAGCAGCTTCTGTTGGTGTAGCAAAACCAAATAAAATACTTCCTAACGCTGCAAAAACTAGTGCAGCGGGTGGGACTAAACCTAAGAAAAACTCAATCCAAACTTCTTTCATACTAGCAGCTCGCATTTCTTCTGGAAGAACAGGCCCTAGTTTTGGATTAATCATACATCTAATTGTGGTGTAGCCTGCGTATAAACTTGCAAGAAGTATTCCTGGAATAATTGCTGCAGCAAATAAATCTATAACAGGAATTTCCATTATCGGTCCCATTACTACAAGCATAATACTAGGTGGAATTAAAATTCCCAAAGTTCCACCAGCTGTTATGGTACCTGCAGCAAGTTTTACATCGTAATTTGATCTGTTCATTGATTTTGCAGCCATAATTCCCAAGATAGTAACCGAGGCGCCCACTATTCCTGTTGCAGCTGCAAAAATAACCGAAACAAACAATACGGCGTAATATAATGAGCCCTTCACCCTAGCTAACATCATCTGGAAGGCTGAGAATAATCTTTCCATTAAACCTGCTTGTTCCATCATAATTCCCATAAACACGAAGAGTGGAACGGCGGCGAGCGTTTGTTCGGTCATTACCATCGAAAATTGAAGTGTCATTAAATAAAAGACTAATTTTCCAAATCCTAAATAACCAAATACAAAACCTAAAAAAATTAAAGTGAAAGAAATTGGAAATCCAACAAAAATTGCAAAAAGCATTACTCCAACTAAAATAAAACCTAAAATAGCTGGATCAATTAATTCTGCTATCATTTATCCTCTCCTGGCCACTCACCCTTTTTAGCTGCCCAATAGCTTTTAAGTAATTCTGAAAATCCTTGGATAAGTAAAAATATAATTCCAATTAATAAACATGTTTTGATTGGCCACATATATGGCATCCAGGTAGTATCCATTCCTCTTTCACCTCTTTGGATAGACTCTACAACAAATCCAAAAGTCATGTAAAAAAATACTATTAGACCTGGGAAATAAAATAAAAGATACAACCAAAAATCGATTAATCCTTGGTTTTTAATTTTAAAATTTCTGTATAAAAAATCTGCTCTAATATGAACTCCTCTTGAAAGTGCATATCCTGCGCCCAGCATAAAAAGAGCCCCATATAAAAATCTGCTAATATCATAAGCCCATATTGTTGGTGCTAAAAATAATTTTCTAGCAAGTACCTCATAGGTCATAGCAAAAATAAGCGGCATTAATATCCAGCAGACTACACTACCAACTCGCTTGCTAAATTTGTCTATATTAGTTATAGACTTTGCCATCCAAGATGGCATATCTTCTGGCATTTTTCCCGAACCACCCCGCCTTTCGGCAATCATTTCATCTGAAATATCTAATTTACTTGGTTCTTCAGCCATAAAAATTTTTATAAAAAAAAATTAGAGCGGACTAACAAGTCCGCTCTAATGTTCAAGTTATTTAATGATTACTTTAATGTTGCTGCGTGAGCCATTCCTAGCTTCGCATTTGACATTTGAGCACCACTCCAGAAAGGAACTGCTTTATCAGCAAATACTTTCATAGAGTCATAAACTTCTTTAAAAAATGCGTTTTTCTCTGCATTTTTATTTAAAGTTGCTTTAGCAGCTGCCATATACTCAGTGAAGTAGTCTGACGGAGTATCTTCTAAAATAACTCCATGTTTTGTAGTAAGTTCCTGTAAAGCCTCACCGTTTGATAAAATTCTATAACTTAGAGATTTTATCAAAGACGCATCAGCTGCAACTTCTAGAGACTTCTTCTCATGAGCACTCATAGCATCGTATGTTTTTCCAGTAATATAAAAGTCAGCATTTACGACTACTTGGTGTAAACCTTGTAAGTAATAGTGCTTTAAAACTTTTTGGAAACCAAATGTTAAGTCTGGTTTTGGACAACACCATTCAGCAGCATCAATAGTTCCTGCTTCTAGAGCTGGTAAAATATCTCCACCACCCATTGCAACAGATGCTATACCGATATCTTTATAAGTTTGTCCTGGAATTCCTGGAGGTGTTCTGAATTTATATTTTCTAAAGTCAGCCATATCTTTAATTGGTTTTGGAAACCAACCTAAAGCTTCTGGTCCGACAGGTTGAAGCATAAATCCTTTAATGTCTCTGTTCATCTCTTTCCATAGTTGATCATAAAGTGCTTTTCCACCACCATATTGAAACCATGATAAAAATGCTAAATTATCTATTCCTATTCCTCCACCAGCTACTGGAGAACCGAATAGCATTGCAGCAGGATGTTCACCTGACCAATAGTGTGTCCAAGCAAATCCACAATCAATCAAACCTTTGTCTACAGCGTCCAGAGTTTCTTTAACTCCAACAACAGCTCCAGCAGGTAAGATTTCAAACTTCAGAGACCCACCAGTTAACTCAGTAACTGTATCAGTAAAGTCCTTTAACATCTTAACTTCGTCTGCTTTAGTGTTAAGAACTGTCTGACATTTTAGTGTTTTTGCAGCATTAGCATTTGAAATAAATCCAAATACCATTGCTACTGCAAATAACATTGAAATGATTTTTTTCATATCGTTTTCCCTCTCTTTATTTTTAAAAACGAAAGCTTGTCAAATAATGAAATCTAAAACAAGTGTTAATATTGGATTATTTTAATTTTTTTGTGTACAGAATTGTTACAAATAAAAAAATTTTAATTTATAAGAGTTCTAAATAATGGATAATTTTGATTATATAATTATTGGTGCTGGCTCAGCTGGATGTGTTCTTGCTAATAGAATTTCATCGAATCCTAAAAATAAAGTCTTACTTTTAGAAGCAGGGGGCAAAGATACTAATCCATGGATTCATATTCCTGGAGGATACTTTAAAACAATGCATAATCCTGAAACCGATTGGTGTTTTAATACAGAGGAAGAGCCTTTCTGCGATAACAGAAAAATGACTTACCCAAGAGGAAAAACACTTGGAGGAAGTTCTTCTATTAATGGAATGCTTTATATAAGAGGTCAATCAAATGATTATGATTATTGGAGACAATTAGGAAACGTTGGATGGTCATGGGATGACGTTCTTCCCTACTTTAAAAAATCTGAGGATTTCCAATTTGGGAAAAATGAATTTCATGGGTCTGGTGGACCTTTAAAAGTCGAAAAAATTAGATCCACTTTCAAAGTTTTAGATTTATTTTTAGAAGCTGCTGAGGAATTTGGATATAAAAAAACTGACGATTTTAACAACGGCGATAATGAAGGAATGGGATACTTTCCTTTAACTGTTAAAAACGGGTTTAGATGCAGCACAGCTGTAGGGTATTTAAATCCTGTAAAAAATAGAAGCAATTTAAAGATTGTAACTAAAGCTCATATTAAAAATATCGAATTTGAAAATAAAATTGCAAAAAAAGTTAATTTTTGGACCGGTGATAAATTAAATACTGTTGAGGCAAATAGTGAGATTATTTTAAGTGCTGGTACCATTGGATCTCCACATATTCTTCAAGCCTCAGGTTTAGGTCCAGCTAAATTATTAAAAGATAACGGTATTGAGGTTTTAATTGATCATAAAAGCATAGGACAAAATTTAACTGATCATTTAATGCTGAGACCAGTTTATAAAATAAAAAATTTAGAAACATTGAATGACATTTATTATAGTTTTACTAAAAAAATATTTACTGGATTAAAATTTTTATTAACTCGGACTGGTCCACTTACTGTAGGTGCAAGTTATTTATGTGGTTTTATAAAAAGTGATCCACATTTAGAAACTCCTAATTTACAATTTCATGTTTCGCCTGCCAGCACAGATCTTTTAGGAAAATCTTCATTACATAAATTTCCTGCTTTTACTCCTACAATAACCAATGTAAGACCAACAAGTAGAGGATCTATTGAATTAAAGTCTAATGACACAAGAATTCCTCCAAAAATTAAAATGAATTATTTATCTACAGATGAGGATAGAGAAATAGCAGGTAAATCTCTTAAAATAGTAAGAAAAATCGTAATGGAATCGAAGGCTTACAAAGATTATGAGCCAGAGGAGTTGAGACCAGGTATAAATATTACTGACATCAAGCAGCTCGCAATTGAAGCTGGCAAATATGCAAATACAATTTTTCATCCTGTAAGTACATGTAGAATGGGTAGAGACGATAATGCTGTTGTATCAGATCAATTAAAAGTACATGGAATTAAAAATTTAAGAGTGATTGATGCTTCTGTAATGCCTTATATTACCTCTGGAAACACTAATGCACCGACAATAATGATTGCAGAAAAAGGTGCTGACATGATACTACAGCAATAATGTTTGCAGAATTATTTTCACCTGAGCAAATAGCAATATTAACTCAAATTATTTTAATTGATCTAGTCTTAGCAGGAGACAATGCAATAATAATTGGAATGGTCGCATCTAAATTTCCAGTAGACCAGAGAAAAAAAATTATTTTTTGGGGAATTGGTGGTGCTGTAATTTTAAGAATAATACTAACTTTACTAACAGCATATCTTTTACAAATAACTGGATTAAGATTACTTGGAGGATTATTACTGCTTTATATAGTTTACAAACTATACGTTGATGTAATCAAGGGCTCAGAAAAAGAGGAAGATATTAATGTAGATAGTTCAAGTTTTTTAAAGGCTATTTGGACTGTTTTACTTGCTGATTTTACAATGAGTTTAGATAATGTTTTAGGTGTTGCTGGAGCAGCAGGTCATCATTATGGTTTACTTATTTTTGGATTAGTTTTGTCTATTGTATTAATGGCAACAGCAGCAACATTAATATCTGGCTGGATCAAAAAATACAGATGGATAGCTTGGCTTGGATTATTTGCAATATTAATTGTTGCAGTTGAGTTGATTTACACAGATATTAAAATATTATTATTTTAATGTACCTTCAAAAAATAAATCTTAAAAAGAAATATGCATTAGTTACAGGTGCGGGCAAAGGTTTAGGAAGAGCATGCTCTATTGCCCTAGCTGAAGCGGGGGCAACAGTTATAGCTTTGAGCAGAACAACATCAGATTTAAATAAATTAGAAAAAGACATTAAAAAGGTTAAAGGAAAAATTATTAAAGTTTCCTGTGATGTAATGAATTATGAAGATTTAAAAATTAAATTAGAAAAAATTAAAATTGTTGACATCTTAGTAAATAATGCTGGAACAAATATTCCAGAGCCTTTTGAAAAAATTAAACAAAAAAGTATGAATTATTTAGTAGACCTTAATTTAAAGGCAGCATTTAATGTTGCACAACTTGTTGTAAAAAAAATGCTTAGAAATAAGAAAAGACCTGGCTCAATTATAAATATGTCATCACAACTTGGTCATGTGGGTATGGGGGGTAGAAATGTTTACAATATGACAAAATTTGGGATTGAGGGGCTAACCAAAGGTATGGGTGTAGAATTAGCAAAAAAAAATATAAGAGTTAATACGGTGGCGCCAACTTTTGTTGAAACACCAATGGTTAAAAAATTTTTTAAAAATAAAAAATTTAAAAGATTAGCCCTTGGAAATATACCTATGGGAAAAGCTGCTTCTGAAAGTGATGTAGCAACAACTGTATGCTTTTTGGCATCTTCGGCCTCCTCAATGATAACTGGTACATCAATAATTATAGATGGTGGATGGACAGCTCAGTAATTTATAGATATCTCTTAATTTTTCTTTTTTTAACATTTCCAGTTCATGCAATTGAATTTCAAGGAAAATTTTTACAAGGTCATTTCATATTAGGTAAAACTAATCCTGGTGCGAAAATATTAGTTGGAAAAAAACAAGTAAAAGTTTCAAAAGATGGGTTTTTTGTTTTTGGCATAGACCGTGATCAAAAATTTGATTTAGTATTTACAAAAATATTTGAAGAAAAAAAAACAATAATCACAAAAAAAGTTTTAAAGAGAAAATATAATATACAAAGAATTGATGGCTTAGCTGAAAATAAAGTAACACCACCAGAGTCTGTTTATAAAAGAATTAAAAAAGAAAATAATGCAATTGGAGAAGCAAGAGCAATAAACTCTGATTTACAATTTTTTAAAGAAAAATTTATTATGCCAGTTGAAGGTATAATAAGTGGTGTTTATGGCAGTCAAAGAATTTTGAACGGAAAGCCAAGATGGCCTCACTATGGAATAGATATTGCTGCCAAATTGGGAACAATGATTAAATCATCTGGTTCGGGTATAGTTACAATGGCTGAAGATGATTTATATTATACTGGAGGAACTGTAATAATGGATCATGGTCATGGTATATCAACCATTTATTCACACTTGGAAAATGTTTTGGTTTCAGTTGGAGATCAAATTAATAAAGGTGATATAATAGGAACTGTAGGATCAACAGGTAGATCTACAGGACCTCATCTAGATTTTAGAATTAACTGGTTTCAGACAAGACTTGATCCTATGTCAGTATTAAAATAATTAAATTATATGAGAAAAACATTAAAAGATAAGATTTCAGATAAGTTAGTTAATGCTTTTGTTAAGAATAAAATCATTTCACCTATTCCAAGTAAATTCACAAAAAAACTGACTGAAGCTAATAAATTTCGAAAACTATGTGAAAGTAAGATCAAGGATCCTGTCATTGGATTTAAAGTTGGAGGAACTGGTTTCCCCTTAATGAAGAAACTTAAGGAAAAGGAACCTTTCTATGCAGCAGTTTATAAAAGAAATTTTTTAAAAAGTGGTAAGCGAGTTAAAATCAATAAGTATGTATTAGGTATAGAGGTTGAAGTTTGTTATTTGATTAAAAAAAAATTTTTTGACTCAAAAACCTTAATTACAAGAAAAAATGTTACAAAATATATTTCCCACATGGCTCCATGCATTGAAGTAGTTGGATATCGTCAGAGAATAAAAGGAATAAGTTCATATGGTAAATTAAGCAGTGATTTTGGAGTAAATATTAAATTTTTAATTGGTAAAAAGAAAAAATTTAAGAAAATTAATATAAATAACTTAAAAGCTAATATTTCAAATAAAAAAATCAATCAAAGTATTAATGGAAATACCAATGCTGTTTACATTAATCCGTTAAACTCTCTTAGGTTTTTACTAAACAATATTAAAAAAGATAAAACAAATTTAGAAAAAGATTTTTGGGTCTTTACTGGTTCAACTGTAGGTGTGGTTCCAATTTTAAGTAAAGGTTTATACACTGGAAAAATTGAAAAATTAGGATCGGTAAAAGCGCAAATTTATTAATCTTTAAATAAAATGACAGATAACAAAAAGGCAATCTTTTTAATTATAACTTCAGTATTGTGTGGAACATTGATGCTTACTTTTTTAAAATTAGCTCAAGAAGAAGTAAATGTTTATGTAGCTGGATTTTTTAGATTTTTATTTGGTTTACTGATTATTTTTCCATATATGTTAAAATCAAAATTTACAGTATTTAAAACCAATCATCATAAAAAACATTTTTTGAGAGCTTTTTTAAACTTGCCTTCAATGCTTTTATATTTTTCAGCTTTAGTAATGATGCCTATTGAAAAAGCTACAGCAATATCTTTTGTTGTTCCTTTCATAGTAACAATACTAGCAGTTTTATTTCTTGGAGAAAAAATTTACATATATAGAAGTTTTGCACTTATTTTAGGATTTATTGGTATGTTAATAATTTTAAGACCAGGAATAATTGATATCTCTATGGGAGTTTATATGGCGCTAGCCTCATCTTTTATGTGGTCAATTGTAATAATAATTACAAAAAGTATTGCAAAAGATGATAGTTCAATCACGATTTTATCTTTTGGGTACACATATATGACAATTTTTAGTTTCATAATCGTATTATTTCATTGGCAAACACCTAGTTTACAAACTTTGATTTATTTATTTTTTGGAGGTTTATCTGGTACTTTGTTGCACCTATGTATTAATCACGCATACAAATTAGTAGATGTAAGCATGACACAACCATATTCTTTTCTAAGTTTAGTATTTGCTTCTCTAATTGGTTATTTTGTTTTTAGTGAAACCCCTGATCTCTTCACTTGGATTGGAGCAAGTGTTATATTTATAGGGGTTTTCATTATGTCATATCGTGAAATGAAGCTGGATAAAGAAATAATTAGAAAAAGATTAGACATAAAATCTTAAATAAATTTAGATATCTGATTTTGCCCTATAACGTTCGTAGAGTAACCTAGTTTTAATTCCTAAATTTAAAAATGGTTGTGGCGGCAACCATGTTGGTTTTCTTCTTTTTTCAATAATTTTAATTTCATCTGAGTTTTCATTGCTTGCCTTAATAGCAATTTGTTCTCCAAATAATGTTCCAACACCGATACCAGAACCATTATAACAACCTGCCACAAATATATTTTCACTAATTTTCTCAAAAATTTGTGAACTATTTCTTGTCCTAGATACTATACCTGACCATGTAGATTGAATTATATTTTCTGGTAATTCTGGAAATCTTTTTTTAATTCCAATTTTTTGTATTAAAGATCTTTTGAATAAATCAGCTTGTAACATTTTAAATGGACTACGAATCTCAGCTGTATTTCTTATTAAAATTCTTCTATCTTTGGTCATTCTTACAGTGGCGCCCATAGGTCTTATAGGTAATACTCCCCATTCTTTTGGTTGACCTATTAATTTGAATTCCATATCTGTTAAAGGTCTTGTCATGCTAGCAGTGAGTGTGATTGGAAAATTATAATTAACTTTTACTCCTAAAGATTTTAAAAAACCATTTGTAGCAAAAATTATTTTTTTTGTTTTTATTTTTCCATTTTTAAATTCACAAGAAATATAATCTTTCAATGAAGACCAATTTAACAAACTAGAGTCTTCGTATAATTCTACGTTACTAGGTAAGGCATTAACCATGGATCTGGCTAATTTTCCAGGATGTAATAAAATTCCACCTTTTGTATAAAGTGCAATATTATAAAATTTTGTACCTAATTTTTTTGATAATTCGTTGTTATTTAATAATTTATGATTAAATCCTAATTTATAAAGTGTATCTGAGAACTTCATTAATATTTTTTTATCCACTATTTTTGAGGATGCAAAATATTTTCCACATTCGTTCCAATCGCAGTCAACTTGATATTCTTCAATGAATTTTTTTACAACATTTATGCCTAGGGTATAAATATCAGATTTTTTTTTATAAATTTGTAACTCCTTATTAGAAGTAAAACCATCATTAAGAGTTGTATCTACTAAATAACCAGAATTTCTAGAACTAGCTCCTTCGCCTGCCGTTTGAGCATCAACTAATATAATTTTTTGATTTGGATTTAATTCAGATAACTTTCTTGCTGCTGATAACCCAGTATAACCTGCACCAACAATTAGCCATTCGCAATCATGATTGTTTTTTAATGATTGAGATTTAGTTCTTGGATTTAAATCATTAACCCAACTACAGTTATTATCATTTATCACCTGCATTCAGTGACCATACGATAATTGATTGTTATTTAAAAGATCTTAAGAATTTAAAGAAGGTTGTTTCTTCATATCCTCTTTTTTTATACCTGCAACTCTAACTGGTTTTTTCATTGCATCTCTTCTAAAAGGTTCACCAAGTTCTTGGTTTAAAATTACCTCAATAAAAGTTGTAATTCCTTTCTTTTGATCCTCACAAGACTTCTTAATAGCATTTGTTGTTTCTTCCATTGTTCTAACAGTAATGCCTTTTAAGCCACATGCGTTAGCAACTTTAGCATAACTTAATTCTGGATCTAACTCTGTGCCAACAAAATTATTATCAAACCACAATGTCGTATTTCTTTTTTCAGCACCCCATTGATAATTTCTAAATATTACCATAGTTATTGCAGGCCATTCCTCTCTTGCACACGAGCTCATCTCGTTCATGCTAATTCCAAAAGCACCATCTCCAGCAAATCCAATAACAGGAGTATCTGGACAACCAATTTTTGCACCTAATATTGATGGAAAACCATAACCACAAGGTCCAAATAATCCAGGAGCTAAATATTTTCTCGGCTTTTCAAAAGTTGGGTAAGCATTTCCTATCGCACAGTTATTTCCTATGTCACTTGAAATAATTACGTCTTCAGGCATTCCAGCTTGTATTGCTCTCCAAGCTTGTCTCGGTGACATTCTATCTGAGTCTCTTTCTCTAGCTTCTTTATTCCAAACCGTTCCTTCATCATCATCTTCATGATCTAAACTTGAGAGTTTTTGCAACCAAGCTGATTTAGTTTGGTGAATTAAATCTTTTCTAGCCTGCCTATCAGTATCTCCAGCATTCGATGATAATTTTTCAAGGATTTGTTCCGCAACTAATTTTGCATCTCCACTTATTCCTACTGTAACTTTTTTAGTTAAACCTATTCTATCAGGATTAATATCTACTTGGATAATGTTTGCATTCTTTGGCCAATAATCAATTCCATAACCTGGCAAAGTTGAAAAAGGATTTAATCTTGTTCCTAAAGCTAACACAACATCGGCTTTAGAAATTAATTCCATTGCAGCTTTTGAACCATTATACCCTAAAGGACCAACAGCTAATGGATGGCTTCCTGGAAAACTATCATTATGTTGATAACCTGAACAAACTGGAGAGTCTAATTTTTCTGCAATTTTTTTTGTGGCATCAATAGCGCCACCAATTACTACTCCAGCACCTGATAATATAACTGGAAATTTTGCTTTAGATAATAAATCTGCTGCTTTCACTACAGCATCGTTTCCTCCACCTTGTCTTTCAAGTCTTACAATAGGAGGAAGATCTATATCAATTACTTGACACCAATAATCTCTTGGAACATTTATTTGTGCTGGTGCTGATCCTCTAATAGCTTTTTCTATAACTCTATTTAATACTTCTGCCATTCTAGATGGATCTCTTACTTCTTCTTGATAACAAACCATATCTTTGAATAAGTTCATTTGTTCTACCTCTTGAAATCCACCTTGACCCATTGTCTTGTTCGCGGCTTGTGGTGTAACTAGCAAAAGAGGAGTATGATTCCAATAAGCTGTTTTTATAGGAGTCACAAGCCCAGTTATACCTGGACCATTCTGTGCAATAACCATCGACATTTTTCCAGTAGCTCTTGTGTATCCATCGGCAATTAAGCCACCATTAGTTTCATGAGCAACATCCCAAAAAGTTATTCCAGCATCTGGAAAAATATCTGATATGGGCATAAATGCTGAACCAATAATTCCAAAAGCGTGTTCAATACCATGCATCTGTAAAACTTTTACAAAAGCTTCTTCTGTTGTCATTTTTGTCATAAAACTAGAACCTCTCTAAAGTGTATTTTAAACTATTTATAAAATTCGTTTGTTAATTTTTGCGATTAATATATAAGATTTCTCAAATTTCAAACAAACAAATCGACACGATATGGCAACAGATATAATTATACATGATGAAAAAGACAACGTAGGGGTAGTTGTTATTGAAAAAATCACTCCAAATCAAGATTGCTCATGCTGGGTAATGGAAAATGATAAGACGGTAAATATTCAATCTGGGGATGAGATACCTTTAGGACACAAAATAGCTATGAAGGACCTAAATGAAGGTGATACAATTATCAAATATGGTCATGATATAGGAAAAGTGGTTAAATCAATTAAAAAAGGTGAACATGTTCATGTTCACAACGTAAAAACAAAGAAGTGGTAATATTATGGAAATTCCAAAAAGTTTTTTAGGTTATAAAAGAGAAAATGGCAGAGCTGGTACAAGAAATCATGTAATTATCCTGCCTGTAGACGATATCTCAAATGCATGCGCTGAAGCTGTTGCTAATAACATAAAAGGAACAATTGCACTTCCTCACTCATATGGAAGATTACAATTTGGAGCAGATTTAGAATTACATTTTAGAACAATGATAGGAACTGCGAAAAATCCTAATGTTGCAGCAGCAATTATCATTGGTATTGAGCCTAAATGGACAAAAAGAATAGTTGATGAGGTTGCTAAAACTGGAAAACCAGTTGAAGGATTCAGTATTGAAGGTGCAGGTGATATTGAAACTATTATGAAAGCATCAAAAAAAGCTCAAGAATTTTCAATATGGGCATCTGAAAAACAAAGAGAAGAATGTCCAATTAGTGACTTATGGATATCGGTAAAATGTGGAGAGTCAGATACAACATCAGGTCTAGCTTCAAACCCTACAGTAGGAAATTTAATGGATAAACTTGAGCCACTTGGCGTTCATTTATGCTTTGGAGAAACTTCTGAACTTACAGGAGCTGAAACAGTCTGCGAAAAACGAGGTAAAACTCCAGAAGCTCAGGAGAAGTTTAAAAAAACATGGAATGATTACAACGATTTTATTTTAAAAGAGGCTACTGATGATTTATCAGAAAGCCAACCAACAGCAGGAAATATTGCTGGAGGATTAACAACAATTGAAGAAAAAGCATTCGGAAACTTTCAAAAAATTGGTTCAAGACAATTTATTGATGTATTAACTCCTGCTGAAGAACCTGAAAAAGGTCCAGGATTATATTTTATGGATACATCATCTGCTGCAGCTGAGTGTGTTACATTACAAGCTGCTGGAGGATTTAATATACATTTATTTCCAACAGGACAAGGAAATATAATTGGAAATCCAATCGAGCCTGTTATTAAATTAACTGCAAATCCTTTGACAGCAGTAAATATGAGTGAACACATTGATTGTGATGTTTCAAAAATTCTTTCAAGAGAAATGAATTTATCTGAAGCAGGAGATGAATTAATTAAAACAACTTTAAGGGTAGCTAACGGAAGATTGACTTGTGCAGAGGCTCTAGGTCACAAAGAATTTGTGATGACTAAGCTCTATAGAAGTGCATAAGTTGTTTATAAGTGTTAGTTAAACTTCAATACTTAAAAGCAATTTTTCCAGGTGTTGTTTTAGCTTTAGTATTTTGTTTATTCTCACAAGGAATTAATAATGTTTTAGCAATAGAAATTTTTGCGACTGAAAAAAGTCCAATTTCGACAGTTCTGATTGCAATACTACTTGGAATATTAATGGGAAATGCCTTTACACCAAGACCAGGTATGATGATTGGTTTGGATTTTACCCAACAATATATTTTAAAATTAGGAATTATTTTTTTAGGTATTAGATTAAGTTTTGCTGATTTATTTAAATTTGGCTCTGTTGCAATACCGCTGGTGATATTTTGTGTTTTAGGAGTATTATTATTAATAAAATTGCTCATAAAAAAAGTACCTATATCCTCAAAAATGTCTTATCTAATTGCTATTGGTACTAGCGTCTGCGGTGCTACAGCTATTGTTGCAACGGCTCCAGTTATAAATGCAAAAAAAACAGAAATTGCTTATGCAATAGCCAATATCACATTGTTTGGGGTTATAGCAATGTTAGTGTATCCTTATTTTGCTGAGTGGTATTTTGATAACAATGCATTAGAGGCTGGTTTGTTTTTAGGAACTTCTATTCATGAAACTTCTCAGGTAGCCGCTGCTGGATTAATTTACGATCAACAATTTAGTAATCCTGAAACACTAGATGTTGCAACTGTAACAAAACTAATAAGAAATACTTTTTTAGTCATCCTTATTCCACTATTCGCATACTTATATAATAGGGGTAAGGTAAAAGATCAAAAATACTCAATTTTAAGTATTTTTCCTTATTTTGTTCTTGGTTTTATAGGAATGATAATTTTAAGAAATCTAGGTGATCAATTCTTTTTGCTAGATAATAATAATATTTACATTTGGTCAAAATTTATTGAATATTTAAAAGTGTTAACAACAGTATTTTTGACAATGTCGATGGCAGCAGTTGGTATCTCGATAAACCTAAGTGAGCTTAAATCAATGGGTTATAAACCATTTATAGTAGGGTTGATTGCAGCTACAACTGTAGGAATTATAAGTTTAGTTTATATTGAAACTTTAAAAAATTTTTTCGTTTAAGATTTTACTAATAAATTTTTTCTTAAATTTGAAATAAAACGTCTTATGAATGCCGCACTAACTCCTAAAACAATAGCAAACATAATCGTAAATAATCCATAAAAGAAAGGCATCTCTTTAGAAAAATCAATTATAAATTGAGAAAAGAAGTTTAGATCTGAACTAATTGCTTTATCAGTTCCATTTATAATCTGATCTGCAAAAAAAGTATCGTACGCTATTGCAATACCTACAATTAACAACAAAATTGCCAATAAAGCTCTTAAACCTGAACTGTCAATTCTTTCTCCTAATTTCTGGCCTATTTGTACTCCTATAATTGAACCAATAACCAACATAAGAACTAACAATAAATCTATTGATCCATAATTAAATGAGTGAAGAAATGTTACAATTACACTTACAAATATAGTTACAAACAAAGAAGTACCAGGAACTAATTTTGTTGGCATTTTAATAATATAAATCATAGCTGGTACTAAAATAAATGCTCCTCCAATTCCCATTATCGCAGCAATAAAGCCTACTAATAAACCAATTATAATTGGAGTGAATATGCTCTCATATAATTTTGATTTTGGAAACCTCATTCTTAATGGAAGACCATGTATCCAATAATGGACATGTAATTTTTTTTTGACTGTAACGTTTCTTTTTGCTTTATCTATTTCACCTAAACTCTCAACTAACATTAAAGTTCCAATAATTGCTAGTATGTACATGTAAGCTAAAGATATAACTGTATCTATCTTTCCAATACCTTTAAAATAAGTAAAAGTGTATATGCCTAATGACGTTCCTATTACTCCTCCAACCACAATCATCAAACCCATTTTGTAATCTAAAGTATTTTTTAAATAATGAGTTGTAGATCCTGAAACTGAGGTAGCTAAAATATTATTTGCTTCATTAGCAACTGCATATGCAGGGGGTATACCTAAAAAAATTAAGAAAGGTGTCATTAAAAAACCACCACCAACACCAAATAAACCTGAAAGCACTCCGACTATTGCACTTAATAAAAGTATTTCTATAGGATTAACAAAAACTTGAGCTATCGGTAAAAATACTTCCATAAAAAAATTTAAAATTTGTTAAAAAACAACTTAGTTAAAAGTGATAAAAGTTCCAACTAAAATCACACCCCAGTAAGCTGTTAAGCTTGCTATAATTCCTGCTTTAATAAATATAGTTTTAAAATTTGAGAGTTTGTTGATAATTTTTAAGTTAGAAAGTAACATTAAATCCGTCAATACACCCACTAATAAATTTGTCAAACAATAAATTAAGACTAGGTAATTTTTTTTACCTAATAGATCGTGGCTCCAAAGACCTTAACTGTTTCGTCTTCAACGCCTAAGACTAATCTCCCAAGAAACTCTCCTGGGATCTCCTTATTTGTTTGCTTGATCAGAATGGTTACGTGATCTCCTCTTCTAAGGCATCCGAAAGGTTCGAAAGTCTCTTTAAGATTAGTGATTAGCTTGTTATTTGCCCACTGTTTACCAAGCTCCACCTCGTTAGCACCAAAAAGCATTTGAGTGGAGAAATCTTTAGTAAACCCACCATAATCTTTAAGATTAGATGATTTAACCAAATTATTCCAAATAGGTTTGGCTAATTCATATATTTCATCGTCTGTTTTAGATAAAATATCCATAAAATTTACTTGAAAATTTTATTAAGAAGCTTTTTTCTTCTCGTTCTCATCCACTATATGGTAGACAGGAACTTTCTCCATACTAAACTTACCAGTCTTTGGGTCTCTTCTTGAAACTGTTAAACAATGCCAATTATCATCATCAAGTTTCATATGATCGCCTCTATAATAATATCCAGGCCATCTAGTTTCTTCTCTAAACATGGTATGTTCTGTTACACACTGAGATGTTAAAGCTCTGTGTTTAAGCTCCCATGCTCTCATAAGCTGGTGATAATCCTCAGCTCCTACGTTTTCAAGATCTTCCTCAAGCCAAGCTAACAACTCTAAACCTCTTTTTAGCATATTAGCATTAGTCATATAGTTTGTGGCTATTCCACCTACATATTCATCCATTATTCTTTGTAAACGTTGTAGGCCTTGAATAGGTGAGATATAGCTTGGAGATACTGTTCCTCCGGTAATCTCATTTTGAGCAACTGTATAGTTTTCTAAAGGTTTGTAAACTTTAGCTTTAAAATCCTCACATTGTTTATCTGATACTTTTAAACCTTCGGCTTTTTTGTCTTCAATGTATTTTACAGCTGCTTTTGCAGCTAATCTACCCTCGGTAAATGAGCCTGACGAAAATTTGTGAGCACTTCCACCTACAGTATCACCTGCTCCAAATAATCCGTCAATTGTTAGCATTCTATTATAGCCCCAAAAGTACTCCGGTGGAGATAAGTCTTCTGGTCCACTTACCCAAGCTCCAGAACAAGTAGCGTGAGAACCCATTACATATGGTTCAGACGTTGTTAATTCAGGGTTAGTATATTTTGGATCAATATTTTGAGATGCCCAAACAACAGCTTGACCTACAGTCATTCCTAAAAAGTTTTCCCAACCAACAGTTTCTAAATGTGGATCTTGAAAAGCCTCTGTAGTAACCATATGGATTGGTCCACCACCTGCCATTGTTTCTTGAATAAATGCATGGTTTCTTAAACACGTAGGTGTTGGATGGTGATCTATATATTCACCTACTAATTCTTTTGTCTGGTCGTACCATTTCTTCTCATAGTTTTCACCGTTTGCATTTTGTGTATATGTTTTTAAATGTAAGAAGTATGCTCCTACAGGTCCATATCCATCTTTAAATCTACATAATACAATTCTATTTTCCATTTGTGTCATCTTAGCACCAGCTGCAATTGGTAATGCATACGCTGAACCATTACTCCAAGGAGCATACCAAGTTCTGCCCATACCTTCACCAACAGCTCTTGGCTTAAATATGTGTGAAGCTCCTCCTGCTGCAACAATTACTGCCTTTGCTCTAAAAACATGGAAATCGCCTGTTCTCATGTTAAATCCAACAGCACCACCCACTCTATTCTCTTGAGCTTCATCCATTAAAAGATGAGTAATCATAATTCTATTATAAATTTTATCTGCAGATTTTTTTGCTGCTTCTGCAACTATTGGCTTATAACTTTCTCCATGGATCATTATCTGCCACTTACCTTCTCTTAAATATCTTCCAGTTTCTTCATTTTTCATCATAGGAAGACCCCACTCATCAAACATATGAACAGTTGAGTCTACATGACGAGCCATGTCATATCCTAAATCTTCTCTAACCATTCCCATCAAATCATTTCTTGCGTACCTGACATGATCTTCAGGTTGATTTTCACCCCATTGCATACCCATGTAACAGTTAATTGCGTAAAGACCTTGAGCTACTGCCCCACTTCTATCTATGTTTGCTTTTTCAACACAAACAATTTTCATATCTCTGCCCCAGTGCCTTGCTTCGAAAGTTGCACCAGTGCCAGCCATACCTCCACCAACAACTAATACATCACAGTCTTCGTAATGAGTTTTATGCTTAGCCATTAGTAATAAACTCCTTTTTTAAAAGAGTCTTTTGGAACTGCAGGAAGTTCACCATCGATATTTAGTCCTTCAGGTTCAGTGTAAAGTCTTTGCGAATTTAATTCTCCTTGTTTTATTTTTTCACCGTCTGCTAGTTTAGGAATAAATTTTCCCCATGGTTTTGTTGTTATTGGTGAAACAAAGTCTTTTGTTGTTCCATTTCTAAATTTTATTTTCCAAGAAATAGTTCCTTTTTCCTCTTCACGTCTTACTCTAACGCTATGTCCCATTGGAGCAAAATCTGCATAACCTCTTACGTCAATCGCATGATTTGGACATGCTTTTACACATGAATAACATTCCCAACAAAAATTAGGTTCTATATTCTTTGCACGTCTAATGTTTTCATCAATGTGCATTATATCAGATGGACAAATATCTACGCAGTGGCCACATCCATCACATCTAGTCATATATACAAAAGTCGACATAATTTATTTTCTTTCCTTTTTTGTTATCATATTAATAATGTTTTGGCTCTTCTCTTTTTATTCCTAGGCCAAATTGCTCAGGCGCATCCGCAGGAGGTGGTAAATTATCTCTAGAACCGTCTGCTTCAGCCAAATTTTTCTGTATTGCTGCTCCAGGCTTATAGAACATATGGGCAAATTTTGACCAATAAACTCCACCAAATAAAACTAAATTTGAAACCACAAACAATGCAAAAAATAAGAATGATAAACCTACTTGACCATTAAATTGAGTATAAGACCAAGCTAGTCCAAAAGTTGAACATGCTAATAATGCTAAAACAAACAAATCAGCTTTAATAATTCTATACCAAGGGTGTGCTTCAGCTGAAACATCCACTCTTAAAAAAAACCAAAACCAAAATCCACCAACACATGTAAGTATTGCACCTACATGCCATAGCATTGACCAAAATGTAGAAGAAGTTTTATCTGCACCTGTATAACAAAACACTAACATTGCTGATGCAATCCAAAAGATTATAGTTCCATACATACCAAGAACATGTGCTAATCTTCTTTTTCCAAAACCTAATTCTGATGTTGTTCCAATGTCATAAACAGTCGTCTTAGCAATAATTTTTGCCTTCTCAGCAGCTCCAACCTGTCTTGTTGCCTGTAGTTTTGCTTTTTTCGCATTATTAAAGAAATAAGTTAAATTTTTATGGTGTATCATCTGAATAATTGTTCCAATAGCAATTAAAAGAACCATTGCAATTATAAAAACTTGCATAACAACAGTAGGGATTACTTCTGATAATAACGAAAATGGATTTGTTTCAAGCATTCTACCCTTATGTTAAATTATTTTAAAATAATTTTAAAGTTTTCTAATCTAGTTAACTCATCATATCAACAAAAACTATTGATAAAATTGTCTTTAATAACAACTAAAAAATTATTTACTTTCTTTTGTAATGTTGTTTTTTTGGGATCACTGACCTAACACCGCCTTGGGGATTCTCTACATCCCCCTCTCTTCTTGGGATTAAATGAATATGACAATGCATAATTGACTGGCCTGCAACTTTTCCGGCATTTGTGCCTATATTGAAACCTTTAACACTAGAATCTTGTATTAAAATTTTTTCTTTAGTTTTTAAAATTAACTCATTACATGCCTGAATTTCTTTATTAGTCAGCTCAAAGTATGTCTCAACATGCCTTTTAGGCACTATAAGACTATGAAAATCTGAAATAGGATAACTATCTATTGATGAATAAGCTAATTGGTTTTCAAACTGAAGTTCTTCTTTTCTTATATGACAAAATATACAAGGATTGTTTGGATCTTTCATAATTAAACAATAGAGTTATATATTTTATTTAACTTAATGTAAAAATCAGTCTTTCTTCTCTTCCATTTAAGATCGTTTATTTTTGAAACTGATGTTACTCCTTTACCAGATCCAATAAGAATAATTTCTTCGTAATCATTAATAGATTTAATTGAAATATCTTTAAAATTAATTTTTATTTTTTTACTAATGAATTTAAGCGTATTCCCAAAATAACAATTTTTCTTAGGTGAAAAAATCTTTCCATTTTTAACAAAGACTAAATTTGAGGTACCAGTTTCTAAAATCTTTTCATTTGCGACTAAAGCAATATCAAACTTAGCTGAGTCAACTTTACTCAATTTTGATAATATTTTTTTATAATATAGATTTTTATAATTTGGCTCTACTCGTTTATATTTAAATAATAACAGATTGAAATTACCCTTTGGTTTTGGTCTTTTTCTAATTGATACTGATATGAGTTTTTTATTTAATGCTATACGAAATAAATTATCAGGACTCTTGTATATAGTGTTTTTGTTAATTAAATCTTTAATAATATTTTTTAAATTTTTTTTTCTTATTCCATATTTTTTTGTAGATTTTATTAAGTTCTCTGTATGCGGTTTTAAAAGTATTAACTTAGGAGGTTTTCCAACCATTCGCATAGTGGTAAATACACCTCTAGATCCCCAAAGGTCTTTGAAAGTAACTTCTTTAAGATTGCTAAGCTGATAAGATTTTTTTAATAAGAGTGTTGCCATTTTCTGTTAAAAAAGATTCTGGATGAAATTGAAACCCATATATTTTATTTTGATTATCTTCAAGTCCCATTGGTATTTTTGTTTTATTACATCTCATAGTTATTTTAATTGAATTCGATTTAAATGGCTCCATTAATTTTAATGAATGATATCTTCCAACCTTAAACTGTTGATTGTTTTTAAAGATTTTACTTTGATTGTTTGTTTTTATTTTGGATTGAAAACCATGATAAATTTTTTTTTGTTGTATTATTTTGCCCCCTTCATTATGTAAAATCATTTGATAACCAAGGCAAATACCAATAATTTTTTTCTTTCCTTTATATTTTTTATAGATTTTTGATGTAGTAGGATAATCCTTTGGTGATCCAGGTCCTGGTGATAAAACAATCACATTACTTTTATCAAGTAATTTATTGTTTACCTCATAATAATTTGAGCAAATTACTTTATCAAATTTTGCAAATTGATGAACAACATTCCAAGTAAAAGAGTCTTGATGATCTATTATGTAAATCATTTAAATAACTCCAATAAAGATTTTGCTTTAATATAATTTTCATTAAACTCTTTCTTTGGTGAACTGTCTAACACTACACCAGATGCTGCTGAGATCTCTGATTGATTTTTATAATTTAATATAGATCTAATTATAATATTAAACTTCATATCTTGATTAAATTTAATTAAGCCAAAACTTCCAGTAAAAATGTTTCTACTTTCTTTTTCTTGTTTATTTAACAATTCAAGGGTCCTTATTTTGGGACAACCAATTACAGATCCACCTGGCATCATTGCTTTGATGACATCAATTAATTTTGTATCTTTGTTTAATATTCCTCCAACTGAAGTTACATAATGAAAAAGGTGCTTATATTCTTCAACATATTTTTTCTTAAGTATTTTAACACTTCCTGGCTTGCAAATTTTTGATAAATCACTTCTTTCCATATCAACTATCATATTGTGCTCTTTGGTTTCTTTTTCATTATTCCTAAAATATTTAAGAGCTATATTTTTATTAGATGATAATTTTTTCTTAAAAGTGCCAGCTATTGGTTTTGTAATTATTCTGTTTTTTTTCTTATCTATCAGTGTTTCTGGAGAACAGCTTACTATAGAATAATCCCTATCTTTTATCATAAATGACTCAGGAGACGCATTTACTCGCATTAATTTCCAGAAGAAATTAATAGGATTAATCAATGATTTATTCTTATATTTTGTGCAAATTTTAATTTGGTAGGTTTCACCTTGTCTTATTTTTTTTGAGAATAATTCAAATATTTTTTTATATTTTGGATAAGAAATATTAATTTTAAACGGACTTAATATTTGAGTTTTGTGAAATTGATAATTAAATTTATGTTTTTTAATATTTGATATAATTTTAATATCTTTTCTAATTTTAATTATTGTCTCAGGTTTGTAAAAAATTCCTTTATAAAAGTTTATCCTTTTTTTATTTTTTAAATTAATACCAATTAAATTACATAAAATCTCATAACCAAAAAAACCAAGATATAAATCAGTTTCTTTTTTGTATTTTTTTTTCTCTATTGAGTGAAGAAAATTTTTGATATTTTTTTTTGTTAAAATAATCTTTTTTGAAAAATCTGTATAAATATTATACCCATTATCTACTTTATAAATAATCAGAGGCTTATCTGATTGATACAAATCTTCTAAATAAGGGTTGAATTTAAATTTATGCGGGTTGAATTCTTTCAATTGCTCTCTCTTTTATAGGCAAATGTATCAAACCTGCAAAAATTGATAATGCGATAGATCCGTACCAAGCATAATCAAAATTTCCATTCAATTCATAGAACACTCCACTCAAATACGCACCTAAAAAAGATCCAATTTGATGACTTACAAACACTATTCCATATAGCATACCAACATATTTAGTTCCAAATATATGGGCAACTATACCATTTGTTGGTGGAACAGTAGAAAGCCATAAGAAACCAAAGGTAATGCCAAAAATTACAGAGTTAATTACACTTGGCGGAAAAAAAATAAAAATGATTATTGAAACACCTCTTAACAAATAAATTGAGCTTAATATATATTTCTTACTGTACCTTGTTGCTAAATAACCACTAACAATTGTTCCTAACATATTAAAAAGACCAATTAGTGATAGCACAGTTGTAGCACACCAATCTGGTAAACCGTTGTCCATCATATAAGTTGGAATATGAGTTGCTACTAATGCAATATGCCATCCACATACAAAAAATCCTAAAGTTAGGTAAATAAAACTTTTATTTGATAGAGCTTCTTTTAAAGCCTCAGTTGCTGTTTGATTGTTATTTTGATTAGTTCCTACTGGTATTTTAGGAGTGCTAACAAATAAAGCAACTAACAAACCTAAGCCTAATAAAAAACAAAAATATAACATTGTAGGCTCCCAGCCATTTTCATTTAAAGAATAGCTTACAAATATTGGAGAAACAAAATATCCAAAAGAACCTGCGCTTGTAACTATTCCTGTGGCCATTGTTCTTTTTGAGGCAGGATAATGTTTTGCTACTACTGAAACAGGGATGCTAATTGCTGTAGAGCCAAGACCCACACCAATTAAAATTCCTATTGTATATATAAAATTAACACCTGTATTAAACCCCAAATAAAAAAGTAGTACCCCAGCTAAATAAAATAAAAATCCTATAAAGATTGCGATGCTACCACCATACTTATCTGTAATAACTCCAAATAAAGGATTAAAAGCTCCCCATAAAAATAATTGTAAACCCATAGCAAATCCAAATTGTGAAATTGTTATGTCCAAATCTGTTGAAAAATCAAAATAAAATAATCCAAAAGTCTGTCTAATTCCCAAAGAAATTATAACTACTAAACAACATGCTATAAGTGTTATGAAAGCAGTTTTATTTGGAAAAAAATTATTCACAATTTTATTTAATAAATTTCAAAGCTTGTTTTATATCATTTATTATATCTTTAGGATCTTCAAGTCCAATATGCATCCTGATTATATGTTCATCTTTGTTTAAATGTGTAAATTGTCTCTTACCTAATGCTTGGTGTGTTTGATAAAGTGCTAAGCTTTCAAAACCTCCCCAACTAAACCCATATCCAAAAAGTTTTAATGAATTTACAAATTTTAATACCGAGCTTTTATTTTTTGATTTTATTTTAAATCCTAATAAACCCGAAGCTCCAGAATAATATTTCTTCCACAATTTATAATTTTGACTTCCTTTTTTATATGGATAAAAAACTTTTATGATTTTTTTTTGTTTTGATAAAAATTTAGAAACTTTTAAAGCATTTTCTTGATGTTTGTCTAATCTCACATCTAAAGTTCGAATACCTCTTAGAATTAAATATGCATCATCAGGACCTAATCTTAATCCAGCAACTTTATTTGTTGCTTCAACTAATTTAAAAACTCGTTTACTTATAGCTAAACTACCACCCATTACATCTGAATGACCAGAATAATATTTTGTTGCAGAAACAATTGACATATCAAAACCCAACTTTATTGGTTTAAGAAAATAAGGTGTTCCCCAAGTGTTATCTAATGCTGTATAAATTTTATTTTTCTTTGCTAATGCAACTATTTTAGATAAATCTTGAAATTCGAAAGTGTTGCTTCCAGGATTTTCAACAAAAATAAGCTTTGTTTTTTTTGTAATCTTGCTTTTCAGATCATTTAAGTCATTTGGATTATAAAATATTGCTCTAATATTAAATTTTTTAAGGTATGTTTCTGTTAAAAGTCTTGAGGGAGAGTAAACAGAATCTGTAACAAGTATTTCATCATCTGGTTTAACAACACTTAATACTCCGAGGAATATTGAACCAAAACCAGTAGGTGTTAGATAAACCTTATAACATTCCTCTATTTTTCTTAAAATTTGTTGTAAAGCATATGTTGTTGATGTTCCCTGTCTTCCATAATCAAAGTTTCCACTTACTGGATCTTTCAAATATTTATTTTGGGTTTTTTTAATATCCTGCATAGATTTAAAAATAATAGTAGAAGCTCTAACCACTGGAGGATTTACTGACTGATTATGAAAATCTTTAGCTGTATGTTTCAGGAAAGTTTTAAAGGAATTGACCATAAAAAATTTGATATGTTACTAAGACAATGCTATATCCCAAGAAAAACGTCAATAAAATTAAAATAGGACTAAATGAGTTACCCAAAGAAACATAGAGGCCGAAGAAAACAAGGGTCTAAAAAAAGAAGAGCTAAAAGAAAAAATAAGAAAAAATAAATTTATAGCAAATTCATGAGAGTAAGCCTTAGAAGTTTGTGTTTACTTTGTTTTTTAATACCTATAATCACCATAATTATTTCATTTGTTTGGTCAGCCAATTTAAACTTAATAAATTGGTGTGTACCAAATTTTGAGGGGTGCACATCCATATCTCGAGTTGGAAGATATGAACCTGTAAAATATTTTTTCAAACCTTTAATGTTTATTTATGCAATTTTTCTTTATTATTTTTGGAAAAATTTTTATGAATTTTTATCAAAAAACAAAATTAATTTATCAAAAATCTTAATATTTTTAGCGTATTGCTCTATTTTATTTTTGGTTCTTTATATTATTTTTTTAGGCGAAGGAAAAATTTACAGATTTTTTAGACAAGTTGGAATATTTGTCTATATTTTTTTTACAGTATTAACTCAATTTTTTTTTTCTATTAAATTTAAAAATACTTTAGGAATAAATATAAAAGTAAAAAATTATTTGTTTTATTACTCTGCAACTGTTACTTTATTAGGAGTATTATTGTTTCCTTTAGCAATATCTGAAGTGGAAATAATAAATAATTTTAAGAATATTATTTCTTGGAATTATTTTTTGCTAACACATTTTTATTTTATAATTCTTTTTTTTATTTTAAAAAAAACTAAATAATCCAACCACCACCAAGTACTTTATGGCCAAATTGATCTTTACGATAAAATACACAAGCTTGACCTGGTGATATTCCATCCTCTGGATAAACCAAATTTACTTTAGCATGATTTTTATCTACTAAATCTACTTTTGCCTCAAGTAGTTTTCCAGTTGATCTTACTTTAACATATATATTTTGATCTAAATCTTTATTATTGGCCAGTAAATTAATTTCTTTAAGAGAAATTTCCGTTTTACCAAGCTCTTCTTTAGGACCTACTATAATTTCATTTTTTTCAGAATTAATCTTTACAACATACAAAGCCTCTTTATCTGAAATTTTTATGCCTTTACGTTGTCCAATTGTAAAATTAATAATTCCATCATGTACACCAATTACATCTCCGTCTAAATTTTTTATATTTCCTTTCTTAAAAGAGTCTGGTCTAAACTTTTGTATTACTGAAGCATAATCACCATTTGGAACAAAACAGATGTCTTGACTATCAGGTTTATCAGCAACGTTTAAATCTAAATCTTTTGCAATTTCTCTAGTTTTTTCTTTTAACATTCCACCTAAAGGGAATCTTAAATAATCTAATTGTTCTCTAGTTGTATTGAATAAAAAATAACTTTGATCTCTATTTTCATCAATTGCTCTATACATGTTTGTAGTTTTATTTTCTGTTATACTTTTTACATAATGACCGGTAACTAATGCATCGGCTTTAAGTTCTTTTGATACCTCGAATAAATCTTTAAATTTAACCGTTTGATTACACTGAACACATGGAATCGGAGTTTCACCTTTTAAATAACTCTCAACAAAATTATCTATAACACCTTGTTTAAACTTGTCTTGATAATATAAAATTTTATGCTCTATACCTAGCTTATGAGCAACACGTTTAGCATCCATGATATCTTGACCTGAACAACACTGCTTTGATGTAGCTACTTCTTTGCCATCGTCATAAAGTTTTAAAGTTATTCCGATTACATTGTAACCATCTTTTTTCATGATTCCTGCAACAGTGGAAGAATCTACGCCACCGGACATTGCAACGACAACTGTCGTATCTGAAGGTTTTTTATCTAAACCGATAGAATTTAAATCTTTATCCATAAGGTGGTATTTATACTTATTTACAATATAAGTTAAATTAAATGATTTTAGATTATGAACCAGGTGACAAAGTCACAAATCCTCAAAAAAAAGAATGGGGTATTGGACAGGTACAATCTATAATTAACGATAAAGTAACAGTTAATTTTGAAAATGTGGGAAAAAAAGTAATTAATGCAAAAAATATTGAATTGAAAAAATTAGGAAAATAAAAGTGAACCTTAAAAAGATAGTAGAAGATTTAATAGAAAATTTTTTAAAAGCAGGAGATTTGGCTATTGAATTAAGAGAAAAAGGTTTAATAAGAAAAATAAAATCAGATAACACGCCTGTAAGTAATGGTGATCTAGAGGTAAATAAGTTTATATCAAATAAAATTTCAGAGGTAACTCCAGATATCCCAATAATTTCAGAAGAAACCTCTGAAAATAAAGACAAGCTTAATCTAAAGAATTTCTGGCTTATTGATCCTATCGATGGAACTTATGATTATATTAATAATCTAGAGGAATTTACTATTAATGCTGGGTTGATAATTAATAATAGACCCGTTGCTGGATTAATAAATGCTCCTGCAAAAAAAAGAATGTTTTACTCTTATGAAAAAGGCAATGCATTTGAATTTAGTAACGGTAAAACAATAAATTTAAGCAATATACCTTTAAGGAAATCAGAAAATTTAAAATTTATTTCTTACTCAACTAAAATAAAACCTGAAATTCAAAAAATTTATGATGAACTAGGCGTTAAGGAAAATATTAGGATGAAAAGTTCACTTAAGTTTTGCGTAGTTGCTACGGGTGAATATGATGGATATGTTGCAGAACCTAGGGCATACGAATGGGATATTGCAGCAGGTCACGCAATTTTAGAACATTCTGGTGGAACCGTGACTGATTTTGAAGGAAAAGAAATTTTGTACGGTAAAAAGAATTTAAAAAATCCTAGTATTATTTTAAAAAATAAGAATATTTTATAATGGATGAGCAGTTAAGAATAATTTTAATAATTATAGTTTCTGTTGCAATTTTTGGATTGTTAGTTTTCGTATTTGTAAAAAATTACATATGGAACAAGATAAGTCAGCTTGTGAAAGAAGAAAAAAATAAAAAATTAAAGTAAATTTATTATCTTGAGATATTCATTTTTATCTATATCCATCACCTTTTTTGAAGTTTCAAAATCAAAACCATTTCTAGCAAGTAAAGATATATCTTTTTTATAAAACAAAGTTCTATTATCCTCTACTCTAGCTGGGCCAATTCTTTTTTTTTTACATAATTTTATTGCTGAAAAAAAATCTTGATCAGAATTATCTTCCTTTATTTTTTCAACTGTATCTTTGATAAATGTTTCATTAATCCCTTTTCCAATTAAATAATTTCTAATTTTATTAATTGAGTTTCCTCTTTGAATCATGTTTTTAGCTTTACTTTCAGAATAAAATTGATCATTTATAAACTTGTTTTTTTCTAGATCAGACAAAACAATATCAATGAGTTTATTTACATCTTTTTTTCTTACATCAGATGCTGATAGTTTCATGTATTTTTTCAATAAATATGTTTTGAGTTGTTGTTTTGAAGGCGCATACTTTTCAACATAAGCAAAGGCAAAATTACGCATCTCATCAACAGTTACTTGGAGCGTTTTTTTTCTATTTCTTATAGGAATCATTGTTAGATTTAATATAATATATCTAAATGATTGAACAAATTTATACTTATTTTACAATTGAGACACTTTACATGTGGATCAACCTTGGAGTTCTACCTTTTTGGTTTATCTTGATAGTATTTCCGCAATCACATTTAAGTAGAATTTTTGTAACATCAATTTTTCCTTTTTTCATATTAAGTGGTGTGTATATCTTCATTATATATAAATCTTATTTAATTGGTTACGATTTTGATGGAAATTTCTCTCTTTATCTGGGTCTAAATGAGCTATCTAGATTGTTTGAAGACCATTTATACATAATGGTATTTTGGACGCATTTCATAGCAATAAACTTATTTATTGGTGGCTGGATTGTTAAAGATTCTCAAAAGTTTTCTATAAACAAAGTTTTGATGGCTGTACCATTAATTGTAACTTATTTAATTGGTCCAATAGGTTTATTTTTATATTGGATAATTAGAATTTTTTACGCAAAAAGAATTAGTTTATATGAGTAATCATATAGATTTTTATTTCGACATAATTAGCCCATATGCATACATTGCTCACAAAAAAATTCTTAAACATAAAAATATCATATTTAATTACAAACCAGTTTATTTAGGTGGTCTTCATAAGCTAGCTGGAATTGAGTCTCCTGTATTTAATAAATATAAATTAAGAAATAATATCAATGATTGCAATTTAGTTTCTGAAAAAAATAATATTAAATTCAAATGGAATTCTAATTTTCCAATTAATACTTTAAATATTATGAGAGGTTATATTACTGTAAATAAAAATAAGCAAAATGATTATTTGGATTGTTTTTTTGACGCTTATTGGAAAGACAATCTAGACCTATCTAGTATTGAAAATATTTCTAAATTATTAAGTGATTTGAAAATTGATAGTGAAAAATTTTTTAAATCTATAAAAGAACAATCTATTAAAGATAAATTAATTAATTTGACTGCTGATGCTTTTCAAAAAGAAGTTTTTGGAGCTCCAACCTTTAAAGTTAATAATAAAATTTTTTGGGGGCAAGATAGACTCGAATATGCCTTGGAAGAAATAAAAAAAAATTAAATAATTTTAAAACCACTGTTACTCATCACTGCAAATCCACCATCAATATGAGAGATTTTTTCATATCCCATCTCTTTTAATGATTTTACAGCCAAAGCGGACCTAACACCTCCGGCACAAAATAAAATAAGTTCTTTGTTTTTATCAACCTGTCCATTTTGTATGATAGGACTATTTGGATCTAAGTAGACTTCAAGCATACCTCTTGGTATATGGCTTGCACCTTGAACTCTACCTGCATTATCTAATTCATTTATTTCCCTAATATCTATTAAATTACAATTATTGTTTTCAAATTTTTGATAGGCCTCATCTGCGTTTATTGTTTTAATTTCACTCAATGCCTCAGAAACTAAATTTTGAATTGATTTGATATTCATGTAACTAATATATAATAATTAAATCTAAAAATATATAGTTGTGCTCCCAAAAATATTTAAACCTTATAAATCTATTAAAAAAAATTTAATTCGGGTTGGGCCAAATAAAGATGGAGGATACGTAATAGATAAAAGAGTAATAAAACAAATAAAAACAATAATTTCTTGTGGATTAAATGACGATTGGGAATTTGAAAAAGAATTCTTAAAAATTAATCCTAATTGCAAAATATTAGCTTATGATCATACAGTTAATAAGAAGTTTTGGAAAAATAGATTTAAGAAAGATTTAATTTCATTTTTTTTACTAAAAAAACTAAGTCTAAAAAAAATTTTAGATATATTTAAATATATCGATTACATCAACTTTTTTAAAAAAAATAATAAACATTTTATGAAAAAGGTTGTTTTAAAGAATAACAATAAAAAAGAAATTTCAATTAAAACAATTTTAAAAAATCAAAAAAATATACTTTTAAAAATTGATATTGAGGGTGATGAATATAAAATATTAAATGTTGTTAATGAAAATTTTAAGCACATATATTTATTAATTATAGAATTCCACAATATACATAAAAATATGAATAAAATTAAAAAATTTCTTAATAACTCTAAACTTAAATTAATCCACATTCATGGAAATAATTATGCGGGCAAAAATAAAAACAAAGATCCAAATGTGTTAGAATTTACTATGCTAAATTCTAAAAAATTTAAAATAATCAATAATAGATCTAGTTTCAAATACCCAATTTATGGCTTGGATTATAAAAATTTTAAAAGACAAAAAGATATTGATTTAAAATTTAATGACTGAAAAAATTTGTATTGTTTATACTCATCACAAACTTGGAGACCTTATATGGCAATTACCTTACATCAAGGCTATTAGTGAACATCACAATAATAAGATAGATTTGATTGTAAGGGAAAAAACTCAAGCCAAAAATATATTAAAAGATATTCCTCATATAAATGTAATAAATTATAATAATTTTAGAAAAGGCTTATTTTACTGGATTGACGTATTTAAATTAATAAAAATTTTTTTTAAAATTAAATATTCTCATGTTTATATTTTGGATAAGGTGAATAAACCAGCAATAGCAGCGAAACTATGTGGAATAAAAAATATTATTGGTCCTGGAATAGGCAAACAAAAAAAATGGCTTACAGCAAAAAAATATTTAACAAACGAAGATTTGAAATTAAGTTATTCTGAACAATCTCAAAAAATTTTAAAAATTAATTCAATAACTATAAACAACATTTATCCTGAAATTAATGTAGATTTAAAAAGATTTAAAGAAGGAAATTCCGATTTAGAAATTGAAGGAAAAAAAATTGCTTTTGGTATTGACTCTTTTGAAGATTATAAAATGTGGTATGAGGAAGATTTTGTAAAATTGGCAAATAAACTCTATGAAAAAAATCTTTTTGATTATATTTATTTAATTTGTGGTAAGGAAAAATCTTATTTAGCAAAAAATATAAAAAGACTATCAAAAAAAGAGTATTTCATAGATTGTTCTGATAAAAATTTAAATGGTATTATTTTTGCCTTAAAAAACTCGAAGTTTTTAGTTGGAAATAATTCTGGACCTATAAATCTTGCTGCGGCACTAAATATTAAATCTTTTGGTTTAATTGCAAATGATCCAATTGATGAATTGAAATATAGTAAAATTCAAATTATAACCCCTGAAAATTACAACAATATTAGATTTAGAGAAAGAGAAGGAATGAAAAAACTAAAAGTTGAACATGTATTTAACAAAATAATGGAAAGATTAAATTAAATGAAAGCATCAAATTTTACTTTACCCTCAACAAATAAAAAAAATTTCACTTTAAAAGAAACTTTAGGAAACTATGTCGTTCTATACTTCTATCCTAAAGACGATACTCCGGGCTGTACTATAGAAACTAATGATTTTAATAAGCTTTATTCAAAATTTAAAAAATTAGATTGTGAAGTTTATGGGATATCTAAAGATAGTATAAAAAGTCACAATAAATTCAAAGAAAAATACAAAATTAAATTTGATTTACTTTCTGATGAAGAAATAAAAGTTTTAAAAAAATATAAAGTTTGGGGTAAAAAAAAATTTATGGGAAGAGAATTTATGGGCGTGATCAGAAGTACTTTTTTAATTGATAAAAAAGGAAAAACTATAAAAGTTTGGAATAATGTTAAAGTTAAAGACCACGCTAAAGAAGTATTGGAGACTTTACAAAGTATTGTAAAAAAATAAAAAGGCCCCATTTCTGGGGCCCTTTGTTAACTAACTAGAGAGAGAAATTGTAGTTAATTCATTATATTTTTAGAGGCTCTTCAATGAGATAACGACATGGAGATCGAAGAGCCTCTATATTGCATACAATTAGTCACGTATTGCGTATGCTATTACTCCTGTTTCTGTAACGTCAGTACCTTTGGTTTCAGCTTCTTTACTTAGTCTAATTCCAAATGTAGCTTTCATTATTGACCAGATTATATAGGACACAGCAAACACAAAAATGTTTATTGAAAGTACACCAATTAATTGTGCACTAAACGTTGCATCAGTATTTGTAAGTGGTACAGCTAGAGTTCCCCATATACCAGCAAACATGTGAGCTGGTATTGCACCTACAACATCGTCTAATTTAAAACTGAATAAAAGCTTAGTTCCAAATACCACAATCAAACCACCAATAGCTCCAATAAATATTGCTGCTAAAGGTGAAGGTGCCAATGGTTCAGCTGTTATAGCTACTAGACCACCAATTGCTCCGTTTAACATTTGAATTACATCTGTTTTGCCAAACATTAATCTTGTGATTATTGCAGCGGCCATAACACCACCACAGGCAGCAAGATTAGTATTAATAAATATACTTGATACAGCAACTGCATCATCAAATGTTCCAATGGCTAGCTGAGATCCACCATTGAATCCAAACCAACCTAACCATAAAATAAATACTCCAACTGTTACTAATGGAATTGAAGAAGCAGCAAAAGGTTTAATTGCTTTTGCTTCACCTTTACTATCAAATCTTCCATATCTAGCACCTAATAGCATGATACCAGCTAAAGCAGCTGCACCACCAGTTGAGTGAACTAGTGTTGAACCAGCAAAATCAGAGAAGCCAAGTTCTGCTAACCAGCCTCCACCCCATTGCCAACCCATAACGATTGGATAAATTACTCCAGCTAAAAGAGCTGCAAATAAGAAAAATGGCCATAGCTTTATTCTTTCAGCCATAGCACCTGAACAAATTGAAACTGTTGTTGCACAGAATACCATTTGGAAGAACCAGTCTGAACCATCTGCATAACCTGTATCTACTGCACTTGCATCTGACCAAGGTGTAAATGTTCCAATATATCCTCCTTCAGGAATTCCGTAAGCTAAATTGTAACCAAAAAGCCAAAACATAATTCCGGCAATTGAATACAGACCAATATTTTTAGCACAAATTACTGATACACTTTTTGAGGTTACCATACCAGATTCTAGCATCGCAAAACCTGCTGCCATGAACATGACAAGGAAACCACAAATTAAAAATAGTAGCGAGTTAAATATCGCTTGAACTTCTCCAGAGACTGTTGTCTCTGCCATACCTGCACTACTCATGTTTAATAAAAATATTAAACTTAGAAGCGGTGCTGATATTTTTTTTATTAATTTAGTCATTAGACCTCCACTTGTTTAAATGGAGTCTTATAGTTTTAATAAATTTATAAACTAACGCTGATTAGGAAAATTGGCTATGCAGTTTTTGCATATACTAACAGCCCTAAACGATTATTTAAACGTTAGGGCTGTTAAAGAAAAATATTATCTGTTGAATACTTCTTTTAAAGCTTTAGCTGGTAAGAATTTTACCTTTTGAGAAGCAGCAATTTGGATCTGCTCACCCGTTCTTGGGTTTCTTCCAACTCTTGCTTTTCTCTTAGCAACTTTATACGTACCAAACCCCGCAATTTTTACAGAGTCATCACCTTTTAGAGCATCTAAAATAGTGTTGGTAATTGTATCAAAAGTTCGCTCAGCATCTGCTTTACTCATGTTTAATGAGCCAGAAAGCTTAGCAATTAGTTGTTTTTTGTTCATTTTAGCTCCGGTTTTGTTGGTTAATATTCATACTTGTCATAAACGTTGATAAATCAAGCTTTTTTTTAGTGTCTTAATTTTTTTTATACACAATATGTTGTTGATGCTTAAAAAAGTCTATATTTTATTGACTTTTTTTAACTGTTTTTAAAAATATTTTATCTAAATAAACCAAGGTCTTTTAAGTCATTAAATGTCGTAAAAAACATCAAAGATAACAATAAAAACAAACCGATTCGAAAAAATCCCTCTTGTGTTTTTTGTGATAAAGGACGGCCTAAAACTTTCTCAAAAGCATAAAACATTAAGTGACCACCATCCAACATTGGGATTGGAAATAAATTAATCAAACCTAAACTTATAGAAATATAAGCCATCATACTAATGAAGGCCAACACACCAAACGTAGCAACTTGTCCAGAAATTTTAGCAATTCTAATTGGACCTCCTAATTGAGAAGTGTCTGCTTTACCTAATATCATTCCTCCTATGTATTTTAATGAAGAGACACTAACAAAGTAAACTTCATTAGCTGCATGATATAATGCTTGTGCTGGACCTAATTTTACATGATTAATTTTATCGTTGTAAGCACTCAATTTAATACCAACCATTCTTTTATTGATTTTATTTCCTAAACCATCATCTCCTTCAACAACATTTGGTTTTACTTTTAATATTAATTCATCATAAGAACGCTTAACTTTAAAATCTATAAAGTCCCCTGTAGACATGGTTATATATTTAGAAACCTCCATAATACTTTTAACTTCGTTACCATCAATTTCTAAAATTATATCCTCATTTTTTAATCCTCCTAACATTGCAGGGCTATCTTTTTGAACTTCGCTGATTACTGCAGGAGTAAAATCTTTACCGACAAATGTATAAATACAAAAAAAGATTACTAGTGCTAACAAGAAGTTAGCCAAAGGTCCGCCAAAAACAATTAATACTCTTTGATATAAAGGTTTTAATATAAATAATTTTTCTCTTTCCTCTTCATTATATTTTTCTAAAATCTCTTCATGATCTGCTTGTGAATAAACGTTCCGATCACCAAAAAACTTAACATAACCACCTAAAGGAATAGCGCAAATTTTCCATCTTGTTCCATATTTGTCATTCCAACCAAACAATTCTTTACCAAATCCAATTGAAAAATCTGTTACTCCAACACCATATTTTCTCGCAAAATAATAATGTCCATATTCATGGATAAATACTACTACTAAAATTAATATTAAAAATGGAATTATATAACTAAGCATATTTCTATATTTTAAATTAATATTAAATTATTCACAACACTTCAGATGTTAAATTTATCCTTAATTTTATAAAAAAAAATAGCTAATCTAAAATAAAAAACTCTTAGTTTTGGAAATATAAATTTCTTTGGTAAACCTTTATAAATCTTTGAAATATCTAAATCTTTGCTATTGGATGAAAAAACAAGTTTAGACAATTGTTTTCCTGTCCATGGTGCTGCACTCACGCCAACTCCGCTATATCCAAATCCATAATAAATTTCTTCATTTTCTATTTTACCAATTGAAGGAGTAAGTTTTTGCGATAAGGCTATTAATCCCCTCCAATTATATTCAATAGTAATATTTTTCCACTTTGGAAAAATGTTTTTTAAAAATTTTTCCATATCATTTGCTCTATTTAGATTGGATTGATCGCTTCCTTCAAAATCTCCTCTTGTTCCAAATAAAATACGATTATCGGGTAATTTTCGATAATAATATAAAAGGTTTTTTGAATTAGCTATTGGCGCATAAGTATTAAAGTTATGTAAGCTAAGCTCTTCATTTGTTAGTGGTCTCGTTACAATAATATTTGAAATAACAGGTAAAACTCTTCCATCTAATTCTGGAACTAATCCCTCTTGATAAAATCCGTTGGTTGCAACTACAATTTTTTTTGTTTTTATAGAACCCTCATTAGTTTTTAAATGATAAGAACCATTTTCCTTTTCAATTTTATCTACTTTTGAATTTTCATATATTTTTAATTTTTTAGATAAAGCATATTTTGCAAGTCCATTTACAAATTTTAGAGGATTAATTGCAAATCCAGGTTTATATGAAAATGCTCCAAATTGTTCCGTTCCACCATGACCAATTTCATTAAATTCTTCTTTTGAATATACTTGAGTTTCAATACCAAATTCTGACTTATAAGCCTCGGCTTGTTCTTTAATTTGTTGAAATTTACTTTTATGATGAGCGACCACAAAGTTATTTTCACCTGTCATATCACAATCAATATTATAATTTTCTATAATTTCTTTTGTATAATTTGCTCCTTCTACAGAATTTTTAAAAAATTTTTTAGTTTCTTCTTTTCCATAAACAGACTGCATTTTTTTAAATGACATCTTGCTTGGAGGTAAGCAGCAAAATCCAGCGTTACGAGAAGAAGCTCCCCAACCTACTTTTCCTGCTTCTACTAAAACAACATCTAAATTATAATTTTCAATTAAGTTTATCGCACAAAGCAAACCTGTGTAACCACCACCAATTACAACTATTTCTGAATTAAAATCTTTTTGAAGTTTATCTAAATTTAAATCATCACTTGAGTTTGCTTCCCAGTAACTACTAACGGGCTTATTAAACTGATAAATATCTGAATGATAAATATTATTCATTTATCAAGAGAACCACTCAATACATATTTTAGTATTCTAACAGCTTGTTCTTGATCTGAAGCAACAGCTGATGCTGCTGCATCAACTTCTTTTAATGCATGTTGGTGATCCTCATTATGAATTATGATAATTGATTTGTGTAAAGCAGCAGCGTAACCAGCATCGAAAGCAGCATTCCATTGTTTATATTTTTCACCAAATTTTACGATGATTACATCACAATCTTTGATGGATTTTTTTGTTCTAATTGAATTAATATTTGCTCCTTTTCTATCTTTCCAAAAATTTTTCTCTTCAGGTCCTAAAATTTCAACCCCACAATCATCTGAGGATGTATGGTCAGTGACAGGAGACAAGAATTGAATATTTAAATTTTGTTTTTTACAACTTTCAATGATCTCATCACGCCAATTAGTATGTATTTCACCAGCTAAATAAACTTTCAACATTAATCTCTCCTTAGAATCTAATTTTTTTTATATAATATTATCTTTAATTTAATTTAATAAAAAATAGATTATTATATAAATAAATTATGCCGTCATTTGATGTAATTAGCAAAATTAATTATCAAGAATTTGATAATGCTTTGGCTAATTGTTTAAGAGAAATCAGTAATCGTTATGATTTTAAAGGGCTTGATATTTCAATTGAGCGAAAAGATAAATTGTTAACTACTAATGCCCCTGATGAATTAAAGTTAAAGCAAGTTAATGAACTATTGCAAACCCATTTAGTTAGAAGAAAAGTAGATCCCAGAGTTTTAGAAGTTAAAAGCTCAGAAGGAGCCTCTGGAGGATCCATTAGACAAGAAAGTGAATTAAAAGAAGGTATCAGCCAAGAGAATGCTAAAAAAATTATTGCTGATATAAAAAAACTTAAACTTAAAATTCAGATTAAAATTCAAGGTGATGAATTAAGAGTAGATGGTAAAAAGAGAGATGACCTTCAAGAAGCTATAGCTGCAATTAAAGCAATTAATATAGGTCTTCCAATTGATTTTGTTAATTTTAGAGATTAATTAAACTTTTTGAATTAAGGAGGCGCTGTTATTTGTAGGTTTGTTTACATCTTTTGATACTTCATAATACACAAGGTTAGGTACTTTACGCTCATTTAAAAACACTGAGCCTTGTAATTCTAAATTTAAATAACTATTAACGTCAGTTTGATTTAAAATAACTGGCTGCCGGTGGTGTACATCTTTGATATTTTCTTTAGCCTCTTCTGTAATTAAACAAAACTGATTATCTTCGAAAATACCCGCAAAATATATTGTGTTACTATCTGTTCTCACAAAATAATAAGGAGTTTTTTCTTTCTCTTCCCTTTTCCACTCATAAAAGCCATCGGCTACTGCAACACATCTATTATTTTTAATCAATTTTTTAAATGAAACTTTTTCGTCAATTGTTTCTAATCTTGCATTAATCAAGGCTTTAAAATCTTTATCTTTAGCCCAGCTAGGAACTAAACCCCATTGTAGATTTTCTAAAGTATTTCCATTTTTATATTTTTTTATTACAGGAAGTTTTTGATAAGGATGAGCGTTATAGTTTTCAGTGTCCTCAACCTGAATTGCTGACTTAACAAGTTTATTTGTTTTTGTAACTGGATTTTTTACAACGTATCTTCCACACATTATATTGTTTGATCTTTAATTAATTCTTCTATTTGTTTAATCATTATTTTTGGAGATCTCATAGCGGGATAAATTTCTTGCGCTTGTTTATAACTTCTAATTGCTTTTTCATAATTCTTTAGTTGAATATTTACCAAACCTTGTCCTGCTAAAGCTCCAAAATGTCTTTGCTCTAAAGCTAAAACTTTATCTATGTCGGCTTGAGATTTTTTAAATTCTCCTAGCATATAAAGTACAGTTGCCCTTTTATTCCAAGCCTCAGCCCAACTTTGATCTATATTAATAACCTCAGTAAAAATATCTTTTGCTTTAATATAGTTTTGGTCTCTCACAAATTGAGATCCTTCTTCTAATCTTGCTGTTAGTTTTTCATTTGTGGGGTGTGTACTCCATAAAGCCCAAATTTCTTGTTCTATTATTAAAGCAACTTTTGATTTATTTGCTTTTAACTCATTAAACAATTGGTTAAGTCTTGTGTCTCTTTCATTTGCTAAAGAGCTAATTTGTGACAATGAATAAAAAAAAATTACTAAGAATAACTTCTTCATAATTAAGTATTATCAAATATTAGAATTAGAGTCTTTGGTCTTAACTGTCCTGGTTGTTATTTTTACAACTATAAAAAGAAATATCTTTTTCTTTTTCCTCATGTTTTATATTAGTTGTAATTTGATGAATAAGTTCACCTGTTTTTCTAGTGTAGACTGCAGACTCAGAATAATTTCCATCTTTATTTAATGCTTGGATTAAGAAAATATCCTTATTCGAAATTTTAACTTCTAAATCAATTTTATTAAAAAATTCAGATAAATTTTTCACAAATAAACTATCTAGTGCTTTTGACTCAATAATTAACTCATCAATATTTTTTCTTTGAATTTGATCTTTTGTTAAAGACTCGAAATTATATTCTGGATTTTTAAGTATAACTTTTTCAAATTTACAATTTTAACTTAAGCAAAAGTGAAACTAAAAAGTAAGCAATATATAAGTAAAAAATATTTGATTTAATTCATAACATTAATAATACTATTCTTAATTGTTTCACTTACTATAAGTGTACCATCTTTATTAGGGTGTATACCATCTTGTTGATTTAAACTTGGATTAAGTGCCACACCTTCGAGAAGAAACGGAATTAATGGTAAATTATATTTTTTTGATAATTTTGGATAAATACCATCAAAATCTTTTTTGTATTTTTTTCCATGCGTATCTGGCGCAACCATCCCTGCTAAAATAATGTTAATTTTTTTGGTCTTAGCAATATTTATAATTTGTTCTAAATTTCTTTCAGTTTCATTTGGCTGAATGCCTCTAAGCATATCATTAGCGCCTAGACCTAAAATGATTAAATCTATTCCTGGTTCAGATAAACTCCAGTCAGCTCTATTTAATCCACCTGATGAAGTGCTTCCGGAAACACTTCCATTAATGACTTTAATATCTAATCCGGCTTTCTTAAGGTTTTTTTCTAAAACTATTGATAAATGATGTTCTTTAGCTAAACCATATCCAGCCATCAAACTATCACCAAATAAAACTACCTTTTCTATTGCGCTTGCGTTTATGTGCACTAGAAAGATTATCAAAATTTTTATAAATATACTTTTATTCATGAGTACTCTTCTTAAATTAAAAAAGATAAATCTCAAATACCAAACTGGTAAAGATAATATCAGCGTTTTAAAGAATGTAGATTTAAATATTAAGAAAAAAGAAACTATTTCTGTTGTTGGGGAAAGTGGTTCAGGAAAAACAAGTTTAATTATGTTAGTTGGAGGTTTAGAGAAACCTACCTCTGGAAAAATATTTTTTCAAGATCAAGAAATAACAGGTCTTAGTGAAGATGAGGTTTCAGAGATTAGAAAAAAAAATATTGGAATTATATTTCAGTCTTTTTATTTGATTCCTAATTACACAGCAGTAGAAAATGTTGCTTTAACTCTTGAGCTTAATAATTTTAAAAATCCTCAAAAAGAGGCAAAAAATTTATTAGATCGTTTTGGTTTGAAACATCGTTTTAACAATCTTCCAAGTCAATTATCGGGTGGTGAACAACAACGTGTTGCTATCGCAAGAGCAATTGCAATGAAACCAGAATTAATCTTAGCTGATGAACCAACAGGAAACTTGGATACTGAAAATTCTATAATGATTACAAGTATTTTATTTAAATATGTAAAAGAAGAGGGCTCTTCTTTAATCATAGTAACTCACGATCCTAAGCTAGCAGATAAAGCTAAAAGAAAAATAAAAATTAAAGATGGAAAAATTAAATAAACCCTCAGAATTTAGTTTAATTTTCAAATATGCTTTAAAAGACTTAAGCAGAAATTATCATAAAATCTCTAGTATTATCGTTACTCTATTTATAAGTCTTTTTATCTTAAGTGCTATTTTCACAATTGAAGATAGTCTTAAAAAAGAACTTAATGATAATGCAAAAGCACTTTTGGGTGGAGATTTAGAGATTGATTACAATCGTAATAGAGGAAATTTAGATTTAGTTAATCAAGTAAAACAATTTGCGACTGTCTCTCAAATGATTGAGTTCAGCACTATGCTTTCAACGACTGGTAGAGAAAAAAATAAATCGTTATTTACTAGAATTAAGACTGTTGATGAAATGTATCCTTTATATGGAAATGTAGATTATGAACCCAAAGGTTCTTATGAAAGAATGCAGAAAGAACCTTATACCATCCTAATCAATGAAAGTTTATCGAAAACCCTTAATATAAAAATTAACGAAGAAGTAAAGGTGCAAGATAAAAAGTTTATTGTGATTGGAGTAATTAAATCAGTTCCAGATGTTAGTGGATTTGTTACATTTGGTGATTGGGCTTTAGCAGGAAAACAAACCTTAGAAATTTTAAAATTAAATGGGATTGGTAGCTTTTTAAACTACGAATACAAAGTAAAATTTAATGAAGCGGATAAACCAGATGAAATTGAAAAAAAAATTGAAGAAATTTTTAAAGACGATCAAAAAGTAAAACTTAGATATCCTGAAAATTCTGCAAGTGGAATAAAGAGAATTATCAATAATTTTTCTCAATTCTTGTCTCTTGTATCTATCAGTGCAATGTTGATTGCCGGTATTGGAATTGCAAATACCTTGCTTTCTTTTATTAATCAAAACAATATGTCTATAGCTGTTAGAAAAGCAGTTGGCTTTTATTCAGGTAATATCAAAACATTATATTATCTTCAATTATTCATACTGCTATTTATCATCACCGCAGTTGCCTATGGATCGAGTTTTTTAATTGTTCCAATAGTAGACAAATATCTATCCGATGGATTAGGATTAAATGTTAACCCGGTATTTTCGTTACTAAATTTTTTAAAAATATTTTTAGTTGGCCTTCTGGTGCTTGTTATTTTTTCTATTCCAACAATTAGTTCGATTGATCAAGTGAAAGCTTCTAATTTATTTAGAAACGTATTTCAAAACCTTCAATTTTATCATTCAAAAAAATCAGTTTCTCTAAGCTTTGTCTTGCTATCAGTCTTAATTTTATTATTTACAGTTGGGTCTGAACAACCCTCTTATAGCTTGGGATACTTTGGTGCTTTTTTTGCATGTTTATTTGTTTTTTTTTTACTTTCAAAATTAATTATTTTTTTCTTAAAAAAATTAAAATCAAGTTCATTAATTTCTTTAAAAGTTTCAATTAAAAATATTACCCAAACAAAAAGTATAACTCCTATTACCGTCATGTCTCTTGGTTTAGGAGTTACTTTATTATTAACATTAGCCCTAGTTGGTACAAACTTTCAAAGAGAAATTGCTAAATCAATTCCTGATATTGCTCCTGATTATTTCTTCGTAGGGATTCAAAAAGGAGAAAAAGAGAAGTTTGAGCAAGGGATTTTAAACATGGATCCAGGTGCAAATATTGAGATTGTTCCAATGGTCTCTTCTGGAATTGTAAAAATTAATGGAATAGATCCAAATACATACATAAAATCAGATAATGATAGCTACTGGGTTATTGGAAGTGAGAGAAGATCTTCATGGGTAGAAAATGTACCTAAAGATAATCCGATTGTAAAAGGTCAATGGTGGGATTTATCAAATCCTAATCAGCTTCAAATATCTTTAGATGCTAAAGTTGCAAAAGATTTAGATATTCAATTGGGTGATGTTTTTACGTTAAATATCTATGGTCGAGAAATTGATGGCAAAGTGATTAATTTTAGAGAAGTTGATTACCGAGATTTAAGTATTAATTTTGCTATGTTGTTTAACCCACAATTTGCAAAAAATATCCCACATGAATATTTGGCAACAGCAAAATTTAATTCTAATAAATTTGATGAAACTAAAATGATTGAAATAATGCCGAGCTTATCAATGATAAAAATTGCAGATTATCTTGCTAAAGTCACAGCAGTTTTAAACAAAGTATTTATAGCAGTGACATTAATTTCAGCAGTTACAATAATTATAGGTTTAATTGTAATTTCAAGCGCAATTATGGTTCAAGGAAAAGTAAAAGAATATCAAAATCTAGTCTTCAAAATTTTAGGTTTTTCAAAAAAACAAATTATTTTTTCATCTTTGATTGAATTT
>CACEGO010000007.1 GCA_902559075.1 uncultured Pelagibacteraceae bacterium
TCACTTGTTCCTTACTTCCACCCAGCAGCTGTCATTACCTCTAATGCTGCTGCTTGATTTTTTCCATAGCTTGAAACTTTAGTTTTTAGATCCTGTTTAAAATCTAATCCTAAATTATTTACTACCAATGGATTTGGAGATACATCAGCTATCATTGGAAACTCAAAAGTGTTGTTTGTAAAATGTTCTTGAGCTTCTGGTGATAACAAGTAGTCTACAAGTGCAATTGCATTTGCTTTATTAGGTGCTCCTTTAACTAAAGCTGCACAACTAATATTCATATGTGTTCCTCTGTCATTTTGATTAGGAAAAAATGCTTTGACTTTTTTTGCAGCAGCTTGTTGTTCTGCTCCTTTGTTACCAGACAACATAAGTGCTAAGTAATACGTATTAGCTACAGCAATATCAGCTTCTCCGGCTGCAACTGCCATAATTTGGGCTCTATCATTTCCTTTTGGTGTTCTTGCCATATTTGCAACCACTCCTTTAGACCATTCTGCAGCAGCCCTCTTGCCATTATTTTCAATTAGTGAAGCTACCAGTGACTTATTATAAATATTACTTGATTTTCTAATTACTAATCTGCCTTTCCATTTTGGATCAGCTAAGCCTTCATAGGTAAGTCCTGATAATTCAGCTCCAGTTACTCTCTCTGGTGAGTAATAAATTATTCTAGCTCTTTTAGCTACTCCAACCCAGTGTGTAGTTCTAAAACTTTTTGGAACTGATGATTTAATTGTTGGAGACACTAGACCACTTTGTGTCATTCCTTTAGCCTTAAATGCTCCACATCTACCTGCATCAGCAGTAATATAAAGATCTGCTGAAGAGTCAGTACCCTCCTCTATAATTCTTTTTTCTAACGCACCAGCTTTTCCATTTATTAAATTTACTTTAATTCCTGTCTTTTTAGTGAATTTGCTATAAAGTTCGTTATCAGCTTTATAGTGTCTGGCATTGAAAATATTTACCTCATTAGCAGTTACATAAGATGAAACTATTAAAGATGCAAATAATGCCAAAAGTGCTACTTTTTTCATTTTGTCCTTATCTTTACCCTAAATTGTTTGCAAATGAGAATTATTCTCAATGAGAATGATTATCAATCGCAATATTGTCGCAGACTTAAATTTGATAATATTTTATGGTTTTTTGGGAATTTACTATTTCCAGTCGCCTATTTTACTGAATAGGAAATTTCTGAAAGCTTGGACTCTAGCCGTATTTTTAAGTGATTGAGGGTAAACAAAGTGTGCCTCGGTTATAGGTCCTTCTACTTTGGGTAAGACTTTGATTATATTTGCAGAATTTGATACCAAGTATTCTGGTAGTGCAGCTAGTCCTACACCAGACTCAACACCATAAAGTAATCCACTTACACTATTTACTTTCATAATTGATTTTCTTTTCTTTCCATCATGCATTCCGATTTTTAAAGCCCAATCAGGACTATAGACTGGTGAAGGTGCTCCTTTTCCAAATGAAATAAACTTGTGTTTGTTTAAATCATTAACTGTTTTGGGCATCCCGTTTTTTTCCAAGTATTTACTTGACCCATAAATGTAATATTTAATATCCACTAATTTTTTTTGAATATAATTAAGTTGTTTTGGTCTTCTCATGAAAATTCCAATATCTGCTTGCCGAGTACTTAAATCTAACTCTTTATCATCGAAAACTAGTTCAATCTCAATTTCTGGATTTAGCCTCATGAATTCTTGAATTCTTGGTGTTAACCAGTGAGTACCAAAACTTCTAACAGTAGTAATAGTTAATTTTCCTGTTGGTTTACTTTTTTGATCACCTAGTGATGTTTCGACTTCTTTAAGTTTTGTAATAACCTCGTGAGCAGTTTTAAAAACATATTCTCCATTTTCTGTAAGAGTTAATCCTCTTGCATGTCTTTCAAACAACTGCACTTTTAAGTCTTGTTCTAAAGATTGTATTTGTCTGCTAATTGCAGATTGGCTCAAGTTTAAATTAACAGTAGCGTTCGTAAAGCTACCTGCTTCTGCTACAGCATGAAAAATTTTTAATTTATCCCAATCCATTATTTATTTAAATCAACTAATACTCTTCCAGAAATTTCACCTTTTAAAATTTTAGGATAAGTCTCAATCAATTCCTCCAAGCTTACTGTTAAAACTGATTTTTCTAATAAGTCAAAATCAATTAAATTTTTCGCTTCTCCCCAAATGAAACCTCTTCTTTTTATGCTACAATTAGCAGAGTCCATGCCCCAAACTTTAATACCCCTCAACATAAACGGTAATAAGTTTGTATGAAGTTCATTACTGTTCGCATTTCCACACACTGATATTATCCCATTTGATTTTGTTTGAGCAATTGCATTTGCCAAAATTTTTCCGCCAACTGTATCTACCACTCCGTCCCATAGACCTTTATCTATTGGTCGTGGATCTTTATCAAATTCAGCCCTATTTATAATGTTTTTTGCACCTAATGATTTTAAATAATCTGATTTTGAGCCTTTTCCAGTTACTGCAGAAACGTTGTATCCCATTTTAGTTAAAGCCATAATTGCTACACTGCCAACTCCTCCTGTCGCACCTGTTACTAAAACATCATTTACTTTTTCCCCCAATAAAATACTTTCTCTTGCTTGAATTGCAAAAGCGCTCATTAATGAGGTAAAACCTGCAGTACCTAAAATCATAGCTTGTTTAGTTGTTAAGCTGTCGGGTTTTTTTACTAAAAAATCTGCATTTACTTTTGCAATTTCTGAATATCCACCAAAAAATATTTCTCCAACCCTAAATCCAGTTAAAATTACCTCATCACCTTCTTTAAATTTTGAATTTTCACTTTCAATTACTTTTCCTGAAAAATCTATTCCAGGAATATGTGGAAATTCTTTTACTAATCGTCCACCGTTTTTTAAAATCATTCCATCTTTGAAATTAAGATCAGAATAATCTACTTTTACAGTTACATCTCCGTGTTTTAAGAAACTTTTATCAATAGATTTAACATCACGTGTGAAAGTTTCGCCTTCTTGATTAAGGATTAACGCTTTAAATTGATCAGACACATTAATCTTTTAACGTAGTGCTGATAAATCGTAAATATCTATTTTGATAACTTAAATCCTCTTTAAATTGACCTAAGTAAAAATTCGTTACTGTTGTTGCTTGTTCTTTTTTAATTCCTCTCATTGTCATACACTGGTGAGTTGAATCTATAGTTACCGCAACACCTTTTGCATCCAATGCTTCCATTAACGTATTAGCTATTTGGACTGTTAATCTCTCTTGTGTCTGTAATCTTTTTGAAAATATTTCAACTACTCTTGCAATTTTACTCAGTCCCACAACTCTTTCATTTGGTATATATGCAACGTGAGCTTTTCCAATAATTGGAGCCATATGATGTTCACAGTGACTTTGCACTGAAATATTTTTTTGAACAACCATATCACTATAACCCTCTACATCACCAAAGGTTTTATCTAAAACTTTCTTTGCATCCTCACCATAACCTTGAAAATATTCTTTGAACGCTTTTACAACTCTTTTAGGAGTTTCTAATAAACCTTCTCTTTTAGGGTCTTCTCCCATCCAAGATAAAATTGTTCTGATAGCTTCTTCGGCCTCTTTGTCTGAAACCTGTTTAATGTCTAAATTTTTGTTGTTTGTTTCTTTTACTAATTTCATAGCGCTTTTTTATACAGTAAATACTTCAATTTAAAAATATTTAATATATTCAGATATGTGCTACATAGTCACCGCATATGTTCAAAAAAAGAGAAAATATCTATGAAATTGAAGAAGGAAATCTTCTTTCTCCTAAGTTTGATAATGATGGGTTGATTCCAGTCATTACTATGTGCTCAAAAACTAAAGATATTTTAATGCATGGATATATGAATGTGGAAGCTCTTAAAAAGACAATTGAAACCAAAGAAGCACATTATTTTAGTAGATCCAGAAAAGCTATCTGGCACAAAGGTAAAACAAGTGGTTTTACCCAAAAGGTTACTGAAATAAGAATTGATGATGATCAAGATTCTGTATGGGTAACAGTTGATATTGGTGATGGAGCTAGCTGTCATGTTGGATATAGATCTTGTTTTTATAGATCAATTCCAATGGGACCAATTGATAATGGAAGAAAAGTTGAAATGGAATTTCTTGAAAAAGAAAAAAAATTTGATCCAGAAGAAGTTTATAAAGGACAACCAAACCCAACAAAAATTTAAATGAGTGAAAAACAAAAAAATGTCTTAGGTGAAGACTTAGAGGAATGTTCAAATGATCCTTTAACAGGATGGTTTCGTGATGGTTGTTGTAATACTGACGAGAATGATCATGGACTTCATACAGTTTGTGCTAAAGTTACTAACGAATGTTTAGAGTGGATGAAAGAAGCAGGTAACGATTTAATTACTCCACATCCTGAATTTGGGTTTCCAGGTTTAAAAGATGGAGATGGATGGTGTTTGTGTGCTAGTTGGTATGCAAGAGCAGTTGAAGCCGGTAAAGGATGTCCAATATTTTTAAAAAGAACCCACGAAAACACTCTTAAATATGTGCCTATTGAAACTTTAAAAAAATTTGCAATAGATTTATCCTAATTTACATATTTCCATATCTTGGACCACCGCTACCCTCTGGAGTAACCCAAGTTATATTTTGAGAAGGTTCTTTAATATCGCAAGTTTTACAATGAATACAATTTTGAGAATTGATCACAAATTTATTTACATCATTTTCTTTTTGAACTTCATACACACCTGCAGGACAATATCTTTGAGCAGGTTCATCAAATTTTTCTAAAGTATAACTAATTGGTAAATTAGGATCCTTAAGCTTTAAATGAACTGGTTGATTGTCTGCATGATTGGTTCCTGTTAGATACACTGAACTTGTTTTATCAAATGTTATCACGTTATCATATTTTGGATAATCTATTTTAGGCATCTGGTTTGCGGGCTTTAATGTTTCGTGATCAGCATGTTTATGCTTAAGAGTAAAAGGAAGTTTTCCTCTAAATAAAATTTGATCTATTCCTGTAAAAATAATTCCTAAAATTAGCCCCCAACTAAAACTAGGTTTTACATTTCGGGCTTCATAAAGCTCTTTATGTAACCAACTATTTTTAAATTTATTTTCATAAATTGATAAATCTTTGTTTTCTTTTAAATGTTCGTTAATAGTTTCAGCTGCAATCATCCCACTTTTCATTGCTGTATGAGAACCTTTAATTTTTGGCATATTCAAAGTTCCCGCATCACAACCAACCAGTAAAGCTCCAGGCATAAACATTTTTGGCAAACTTTGAAATCCACCTTCAATTAAGGCTCTTGCGCCATAAGAAATCCTTTTTCCACCTTCTATTATTTTTTTTATTGCTGGATGCGTTTTAAATCTCTGAAATTCATCATAAGGAGAAAGGTGAGGATTTTTATAATCTAAACCTATTACATAACCCAGAAAAACTTGTTTATTTTCTGCGTGATACATAAAACTACCACCATATGTATTGTTATCTAATGGCCATCCAGCTGTATGCATAACTAAGCCCTCTTCATGATTTTTATCCTCTATTTCCCAAATTTCTTTAAAACCAATTCCATATTGTTGAGGATCTTTACCTTTATTTAATTCAAATTTTTCAATTAATTGTTTTCCTAAATGACCTCTACACCCCTCAGCAAAAACAGTTACTTTACCCAAAAGCTCAATCCCAGGTTCAAAACTATCTTTTTTATTACCATCTTTATCTATACCCATATCTTGAGTTGCAACACCTTTAACAGATCCATCTTCGTTATGTAAAATTTCACTTGCTGGAAATCCTGGAAATATTTCTACACCTAAATTTTCAGCTTGTTCAGCAAGCCATCTACATAAATTTGCTAAACTGATAATGTAATTTTTATGATTTTGCTGAACAGCTGGGAGTAGCCAGGTTGGCCAACTTAATGATTTAGTTTTTCCTAAAAATAAAAATTTTTCTTTAGTTACTTTTGTTTTAATTGGAGAATTTAATTCTCTCCAATTAGGTAATAATTCATCTAGGGCACGTGTTTCAAATACATTCCCACTTAAAATATGAGCTCCAATCTCTGATGCTTTTTCTAGTAAACAAATATTTAAATTTGGATCTAATTGTTTTAACTTTATTGCAGTTGATAATCCTGATGGACCTCCACCAATAATTACAACATCATATTCCATTGATTCTCTAGACATTACCTAGTTTTTAACTGTAAGGATTATTTTTGTATAGTGTTTAATTTGTTCAACTCTTCCATGAACTGAGGTATTGCCTCGAATAAATCTGCTTCAAGACCATAATCTGCTACACTAAAAATTGGCGCTTCGCCATCTTTATTAATTGCAACAATTACTTTACTTTCCTTCATTCCAGCTAAATGCTGAATTGCTCCAGAAATTCCAATAGCAATATACAAATCTGGAACAACTACTTTTCCAGTTTGTCCTACTTGATGATCATTGCTTATGTAACCAGCATCTACTGCTGCTCTAGATGCTCCAATCGCTGCACCAAGCTTGTCAGCTATTTCTGTTATTAATTTAAAATTATCTCCACTTTGCATTCCTCTTCCACCTGATACAACAATTCTAGCAGTACCAAGTTCAGGTCTGTCAGATTTTATTTCTTCTCTTTTGACAAATTTAGTATTTGAAAATTCTTCACCAGCTTCAACTTTTTCAATTGCAGCTGATCCTCCAGAACTTTCACATGGATCGAAAGAAGTAGGTCTTATTGTTACACATTTCTTTGAATCATTACTTTTAATTGTTGCAAAAGCATTTCCTGCATAAATTGGTCTTAAAAAAGTATCAGATGATATTACTTTAATAATGTCGCTTACTTGTGAAGTATCAAGATGAGCAGCAATCCTCGGCATTAAATTTTTACCAAATGTATTTGCTGAACAAACGATATGAGAATAATTCTCTGCAAGTTTGACAATTACTGGAGTAAAATTTTCTGCTGTGAAGTTTTCATAATGAGCCGCTTCTACACTTAAAACTTTTTTGACAACCGGAAGTTCAGATAGTTGTTTTGCAGCTTCTGCAGTATTTTGACCAATGATCACTGCATGAACATCTGAGTCAATTTGTGACGCTGCGGTCGCTGCATTTAGAGTAAATGGTCTTAATTCTTTATTATTGTGCTCTGCTATAAGTAAAACAGCCATTATATTACCTTTGCCTCATTTTTTAATTTTTGAACTAATTCAGCAACATTTGCTACTTTTATTCCCGCTTTTCTTTTTGGAGGTTCCTCTACTTTTAATTGTTCTAGTCTTGGTGAAACATCTACACCTAAATCAGACACAGGAATTTCCTCAATCGGTTTTTTCTTTGCTTTCATTATATTTGGTAACGAAGCATATCTAGGTTCATTCAATCTAAGATCGCAAGTTACAATAGCTGGAACATTTATTTCAATTGTTTCAAGACCTTCATCTATTTCTCTAGTTACTTCTAATTTATTTTCTTTAACATCAATCTTTGATGCAAACGTTGCTTGAGGCCAGTTTAATAAGGCACTCAACATTTGTCCTGTTTGATTACAATCATCGTCAATTGCTTGTTTACCCATAAACACTAAGTCTGGTTTTTCTTTATCAACTACTTTTTGTAAAATTTTTGAAACAGCTAAAGGCTCAATCTCACTATCAACTTTTACATGAATGCCTCTGTCAGCACCAACAGCTAAAGCTTTACGTACTGTTTCTTGTGCTTTTTCTTCTCCGACAGTTATTGCAACTACCTCAGTTGCTTTGCCTGCTTCTTTAATTTTTACAGCTTCTTCAATTGCATTATCGTCTGGTGGGTTGGTTGACATTTTGACATTATCAGTAACCACACCCGTTCCATCTTCTTTCACTCTGATTTGAACATTGTAATCAATTACTCTTTTTACAGCGACTAAAATTTTCATTAAGCTCTCAATAATTTATTTTCTGAATCGTATGGACTCTCATCTAATACTGTAGCGTCGTACATTTCTCCTAATATATCAACTTGTAATTTGTCGCCCACATTAGAACAATCTGGTTTAACCATCGCTAGTGCTATAGATTTATCTAGTCTAAACCCAAATTCTCCTCCTGTTGCTCTTCCAATTACCTTTCCATCTTTAAAAATTGGGTTATTTCCTAACACATCAGCATCCTTTGTATTATGAACCTCTAAAGTAACTAACTTGTTATCAAAACCTTTCTCTCTCCATTTATTAAGTGCATCTAAACCAATAAAGTTTCCTTTGTTTGGATGAACAAATCTATCAAGACCAGATTCGTAAGGTGAATATTCTATTGATAATTCTGTACCTACTAATTTATAAGATTTTTCAACCCTTAAACTATTCATAGCTCGAATTCCAAAAGGTTTTATTCCTAAATCTTTGCCTGCTTCCATTAATTTATCAAAAATATGATTTTGATATTCAATTGGGTGATGTAATTCCCAACCAAGCTCACCTACAAAGTTTACTCTCATTGCATTTACTGGAGCATATCCAACATTTACGTTTTTAGCAGTAAGCCATTTAAAGTTTTCATTAGAAAAATCGTCCGTTGAAACCTTTTGCATTAATTGTCTAGCTTTAGGACCTGCTACAACAAGTACTCCTGTGCTGTTTGTTAGATCTTCAAATATTACTGATCCATCATCTGGCATCCATTTTTGTATCCAATCATGATCTAATCTTAAATTTGCTCCAGCTGATACTAGGTAATAACTATTCTCTGCTTCTTTCATTATTGTAAATTCAGAATGAACTCCACCCTTTGTGTTTAAAGCATGACATAGATTTATCCTTCCAATTTTTTTTGGAAGTTTGTTTGCAACTAGATAATCTAAAAATTCTTCAGCTTTAGGTCCTCTAATTCTGCATTTTGCAAATGCAGTCATATCTAAAAGACCAACGTTTTCTTTTACGTTTTGACATTCTTTTTTAATCGCATCAAACCATTTTGATCTTCTGAATGACCAATCATCTTTTTGTTCCATACCATCTGTTGCAAAAAAATTGGGTCTTTCCCATCCAAATTTCTGACCAAATACAGCACCTAAATTTTTCATTCGCTCATAACAAGGAGCTGTTTTTAATGGTCGTGCTGCTGGTCTTTCTTCATCTGGATAGTGAACAATAAATACATGACTATATGCCTCTTCATTTTTTGCTTTCAAATAAGATTTAGTTGCATAATTTCCGTAACGTCTTGGTTCAACTCCCAACATATCAATTGTAGGTTCACCATCAACGATCCACTCTGCTAATTGCCAACCTGCGCCACCTGCTGCCGTAATTCCAAAACTATGTCCTTCATTAATCCAGAAATTTTTAAGACCCCAAGCAGGTCCGACAATTGGATTTCCGTCTGGCGTATAACAGATTGCTCCGTTATAAACTTTTTTTACGCCAACCTCTCCAAATGCTGGAACTCTATGAATTGCTCCCTCTATATGTGGAGCTAATCTATCTAAGTCTTCTTGAAATAATTCATATTCAGAATTTTTTGATGGTCCCTCTACGTAACAAGCTGGTGCACCATCTTCATAAGGACCCAAAATTAATCCTCCAGCTTCTTCTCTCATATACCATCTACTGTCACTATCTCTCAAGACTCCCATTTCTGGTAATCCGTCTTTCTTTCTCTTTTGAATTGCAGGGTGAGGTTCAGTAACAATGTATTGATGCTCAACAGGAATTACGGGTATATCAAGCCCCACCATTTCACCTGTTTGTCTTGCAAAATTTCCCGAACAAGAAATAACATGTTCACACTCTATTGATCCTTTATCTGTTTCAACAACCCATCCATCTTTAGTTTGTCTCATTGAAAGAACAGTTGTGTTTCTATATATCTCACCACCTCTATTTCTTGCACCAGTTGCTAAAGCTTGTGTTAGATCTGCTGGTTGAATATATCCATCTTCTGGATGTTGTATTGCTCCAACTAAATCATCTGTATGACATAAAGGCCAAATTTCCTTTACTTGTTGTGGGCTTAAAAATTTTACATCAACTCCGATAGTACGAGCAACACCTGCATACTGGTGGTACTCATCCATTCTATCTTTTGTACTAGCTAAACGAATATTTGAAACAACACTAAAGCCAACATTTTTTCCAGTTTCTTCCTCGAGTGTTTTATAAAGATTAACTGCATACTTATGAAGCTGACCTACAGAGTAACTCATATTAAACAACGGCAATAAACCTGCTGCATGCCAGGTAGATCCTGAAGTTAACTCTTTTCTTTCAATTAGAACAACATCTGACCATCCTTTTTTAGCTAGGTGATAAAGAGCACTAACTCCTACAACCCCTCCACCAACTACTACAACTTTAGTTTTTGTTTTCATTCTGCAATTCCTACTAAATTTTTAATATTTGCGAAACAAAAATGTAACTGTAAATAATCAAATTGAGCTACCAAGTGGTATAGGGCTGGAAACCATTGTTGTCATCCAGCAATCCTTTAAAGTTCCTTCTAGAGTATACTTTTCTACTTGCCAATTAAACTTGTGGTAAATTTTGTTTTTATCTAAAATTATAACCTCGAATTGAGCCCATTTATCACTACTTCCAATCTCAGTAATAGTATGACTTAAATGGTTGATCATCATTTGATAAGAGTCACTTTTAATCATTCTTTTGAAATTATCTAACGGCCCAGTAACCCTTTTGTTATTTGGGTGAGCAAAATTCCAAGTTTGCTCAATTCCACTATCTTTATATTCTCGATCATTATCCTTTAAACCAGTGAGCTGAATACTTACGACCTCTTTTGGGCTAATGGAGTTATTTGGTTTTAGCAATTCAGCATTTGATAAGGAAATATTTACCAATAACAATAAAAGTACTTTAATTATAATCTTCATTTTAAAAATATTTATTCTGATGTTTTGTATTTACTATTATTAATAATAAATACAAAAAATATAGGAAGAATTAATGTCAAAAGTGTCACAACAATCAATAAAATCCCAAGTTCGGAATAATCTGCTGTTGTTTGAATTTCACCAGAAACTTTATCTTTAACTTCTCGTGTCACTGTGAATATTTCGTTTAAATATTTTGTTCCAAGTGAGCTTGCAGATAATGCAAGATTGGTAAAGGAAGCAAAAACTGCAAAAAAAGTTGCTTTTAAGTGTGCCGGAGCATTTTTTGCAATCCAAGCTAGTAAAGGTATCATAGATACTTGTCCTAATGGAGACTCTAACGCTGTATTAATTAAAGCTATAAATTTTGCATCAACAACCCCTCCTGTTAAAGAAGCTGTCCAATTATGAAAACCGTAGTACATCCCAACACTTGGTAAAAATAAAATTGCGCCAGCAATACTTAGTACAACAATAATTTTAGCAATTGAATTATTTGCCATAAATGGTCTTAACAAAACAATTCCAGCTAATGTTAAAATTGATGCAAGCAAAGATAAAATTGAGAAAAACTGTTCATTAAATCCAAGAACATCAATTTCAAACCAAGTAAGACCTGGTCCTGGGCCAGGCATCGCTCGAAATATAAAAATAATTACAGCTGTGCCAACAATTGTTAGTCTTAATTCCTCAGGAAGCTCTTTGATGAGTTTAAACATCAAAAATAAAATAATAACAACTGAACCTAAAAAAACTATTTCTTGAGCAAATGGCGCATTAAAGGAGCCTATAGATAAAGTAAAAATAACAAAGACTAAACTGCCTCCCAAAATCCACCAATTTACTTTTGTTTTCTCACTTCCTCTTTCATCTTTGAATTCTAATCCTTGAGATTTTAAATTATGTATTTTTTTATATCTTAAATAATTAGCTAAAATTACACCTAAAATAGAAACTAAAGGAATTACAAGAGCATAAAAATAAATAGTTCCATATAAATTAATTTTATCAGCCTGATTTAAACTTTCCACATCTCTAAATAAAATAACATTTACTAATGCAACAAGTACTGTACCACCAATAATTGCAAACCGACCAAGTGTTTGCATTGTCGTATGCATTATTTTTATTTGATCTTTAGAATAATCATTTCCAGACTCGTCAATTAAAGGGACTGCTTCTACAGTCATAGCATCTGCAACAACATCTTGAACTACATACCCAACAGGAGCTAAAATAACACTAATTACAAACCATGTTTCTACTGAAAAAACTTGAGACATTTCCTCTGTATGAATAATAAGCCCATACATAATTAATAAACTTAGAGCTATTAATGATGCTCCAAAATAAACCATAATATTTTTTCTTTCCCAAATGAGATCAACAAGATGTCCTAATGGCATTTTTAATGCCCAAGGAATTCCTGCCCAAAAGCCTAATCCTGCGAGAAAAGCAGCTGATAAATTTAAATAATCCTTAACAAAAAATGTTCCAACTATTCCAGTTAATCCAGAAATTCCAGCAGCCATATAAACCATTAATGGTGGTAAATAAGTCCATTTGAACTGACGACCCAGATCTAAAAAAGTACTATCTAAAAATTTAACTATCTTGTTCATTTAATCACTTAAAACAGGAAATGCCTGTCTTACTTTCAAAAAGTATTTTTGATATTCCATTTTGGTACATTTGTTTTCAATATATTCTATTTTATTTTCTTCAACTAATTTTTTTGCATTCTCATCTCGAATACCAAGTTGAAGCCACAAAACTTTTGCACCTATTTTTACAGCATCTTCTGCAATTCCATACACCTCTTTTGAGGGTCTGAATACATCAACTATATCTACATTTTTATTAATATCTGTAATTTTGGCATAAACTTCTTCACCTAAAATTTTTTCTCCTTTTGCAGATGGATTAATTGGATAAACTTTAAAACCATAATCCTGCATATATTTCATAACAATAGTTGATGTTTTTTTGAGATCCTTGCTAACACCCACCATTGCAATAGATTTATATTTAGAGAGAATATTTTTTATATCACTCATGTGATTTATTCATCTTTAGCTGAAATTTTTTTTTTACAAAATTCTTTAGCCTCTTGAATAGTCATTGGTTTTTCTAATTTTTGACTACCAGCGACACATGCATCAATTGCTCTTTTTGTATTATGATCTCTAAAGTCTAAAACTATATAAAGTCCTACAAAAATAAATATCACTATTAAAATATTTTTTATTTTCATTTATTCTTCCAATTAGGTTTTCTTTTTTCAAGAAAAGCTGAAATACCTTCTTTAGCGTCCATTGCCATCATGTTAAGGGTCATCATTTTACTTGTATAAGCGTAAGCTTTACTTAATGGCATTTCTAATTGTTTATAAAAAGCTTGTTTTCCAATTTTAATTGTTAAATTAGATTTAGAAGCAATTTTATTTGCTACTTTTAATACTTCATTGTTTAGTTTTGATTTTGAAAAATAGTCGTTTATTAAGCCTATTTCTTTTGCATAATTTGCTTTGATAGGCTCTCCTGTTAATAGCATTTTCATCATTGGTTTTCGATTAATCTTTCTACTAACGGCAACCATTGGTGTACTACAAAATAAACCAATATTTACACCAGGAGTAGCAAATAACGCATCCTTAGTACTGTAAGCTAGATCACAACTTGCAACCAATTGACATCCAGCTGCGAATGCTGCTCCATGAACTTTTGCTATTACTGGCTTTCTGCCCTCAACAATTTGAAGCATTACTTTTGAACAAAGATTAAATAATTTTAAATATTTATTTTTCTTTTTAAGACCTCTCACCTCTTTTAAATTGTGACCAGCACTAAATCCTTTACCAGCGCCCTCCAATATTATGACTTTAAATTTTTTATCATTATCTAAATTTTTTAAAGCCTTTAATAAATCGGAAAGGTTCTTGAATGATAAGGAGTTATACGTTTTTGGTTCATCAATTATTATTGATGCGACTTCATTATTAATTTTTTTAATTTTGATATTACTAGTCATTTAATCAGTTAATCCATCGGATCTAGCCTGATTTCTTTCTATATGAATTGGTAAAACTTTACCATAAATAGCTTTAGAGTGTTCTGGTGTGTTCACTCTCCAAGGATCTAAAACATAAGCAGGAATACACATATATCTAGATTTCTGGCCTTCTACCTTTGTTACTCTATGTAAAGTAAATCTCCCTTTGAAAATTTGCAAATCGCCTGGCTCTAATTTGAGTTGTCTTACTCTAGTTCTATCTCCTGCGATAACTTTTTGAACTTCATTGAAGTTTTCATTGCCTGGTTCTCTTATATTTGGACAATACTCAAATATACCTCCCTTTTCAGGTTTTTGAATCATTAAGCTAAGTGTAAATTCACAACTATCAAAATGCCATGGAAGAACACCATCTGGTCTCATAACATTGTATGCATGACATGCTAAAGGATCTGCCCATCTGTAGATAGGTGAAACACCTAAACAAGCAGATACAAATTTTAAAAGTTCTTCAGTTTCGTAGAGATATTTCATCTCGGAATCTTTTGGAAAACAATCTGAATTTAAATATCCATTATATCTATTCATAAAAGTTCTTTTTGGGTGATCTTTTGGTAACGAAGGATCGTCCTTTGCATACAAATAAGCATTTATACTCTCTTTAGACATATAAACTTCATCTAATTGTTTTTCTAACTCAGAATTCATTACCTTAAGTGATTTAGGTAAAATAAAATTTGGGATTGTTGAACAACTATGTTGATCAAGTTCTTCTTTGCATTTTTTAATTAGATTTTTAATTATTGGTGAATTTAAATCGTATATTGGATATTTTTCTAAATCTACAATAGTCTTAAGTCTATCATTCATTTAATTTTATTTTAACTTACCCTCTTCTCTCATTTTTGCTCTTATCTTGGTAGCTGATATTTTTTGAGTTTCTTCATCCAAAACTATTTCTTCAATCTTGTATCCAACACCTCTACCATAACAAATATTTGTAATGTTAGGTACTAACATTATTTTAAATTGCCCTTCAAATTTAGGATTTAATCTATCTTCAATATTTTTTTTTACTGTTTCAAAATCAAAAGGATTATCATCTACACCTTGTACATCTCTAATTTGAATACAAACTTGTCCAGTTTTTTTAATAATTTCTTTAAACAAGGTATAATGTCCATCGTGAAAAGGTTGCCATCTTCCTAGCATTTGTGCTGTTGGTTTTTTGTTATCCCATTGATGTGTCATTTTTTTATCTCCTCTATTATTTTTGGTGCCCAATTTTTTGCATCCTGAGTTGTTACGTGAAAATCAAAATTCTTAGGATTAACAAACATTTGATTGGTGTCTTCAAATCTTCCTTTTTTAATTGTATCGACCCACACTTTAAAATCTGCCGGAAACAAGCTTCTTGCTTCAGGGGTTGGGGCAATAAAATCAGCAATTACATAATAACCTTCTGCTTTTAATTTTAATGCTGCTTCAGCCATTCTTTTTGCTTGTCTTACCCTTCCTTCTTCTGAAAAATCCCAATCATTTGCAGCTTTTCTTACTTCATCTGCATTTAATCTTTTTGCATTTAAGAGTGGAGCCATTTCATCAGCTAGAGTTGTTTTACCTGCTCCAGGCAAACCCATTACTAAAATAATTTTCATTAAATATCTTCTAACGGATGATGGGACATTAATTCAAGTCCATTTTCACCAACAAGGTACTGTTGTTCAAGTTTTACACCTTCTTTACCGCCAACTTTACCAATATAACTCTCAAGTGTGATAGTCATATTCTTCTCAAAGGTTCCCCCTTCTTCTCCACCATCTGTTGGATATCTTATTTGAGGCCACTCGTCACATAAACCTATTCCATGAACCATGCATGAATACCTATTTCCATAATATTCATCAGGCAAAACCCAAGATTTTTTAATAAATTCTTTAAAACTCATTCCTGGTTTGATTAATCTAAAATTATGATCTATTTGATTTCTAGCCATTGAATAAAGTTTTTTTTGCTCATCATTAAAATTATTTCCAACTACAAAAGCTCTTGATATATCCGCACAATATCCATAGGGACCTACCATATCTGTATCAAAAGCAACAATTTCTCCTTGTTGCATAACTTTATTGCTACTCTCTTGCATCCATGGATTTGTTCTTTCTCCAGAAGATAAAATCCTACACTCAATCCATTCACCCCCATTTTCAATATTTGTTTTATGTAAAATTGACCACAATTCATCTTCTGTCATTCCTGACTTAAGATCTGATCTCATTTTAGATACACCTTTTTCTGCAACTTCTATTGCTGCTTTCATACATATTAATTCATCAGGTGACTTTATTACTCTTGCTTGTTCTAAAATTAATTTCGCATCTACAATTTCAATGCCCTCTCTATTTAAAGCTGTAACAGCAGGACCATTAAGAACATCAATTGCAATTTTTTTAGATTTAAAAAAATTATTTGATAAATCTTTAACTTCATTTATCCATTTTGATAATTGTAAATTTGCTTGGTCTCCATTACTAAAATAATCCCATGTAATTGCAGGTCTTATTTCATCAATTAGATTTAAATGCTTAGATAGTATCTCACAATTAAAATACTCATAAAGAATAGTTGGCCCATTGACTGGAACAAAACAATATCTTGTTAAATTATGCATATTATAGACGCTCATATTCACAGTATCCAAAGCATAACGAACATTCACTGGATCAAATAGAATACAAGCTTCTAAATTGTGTTTTACTAATTCTTTTCTAACCCTATCTAAACGATATGATCTTAATTTATCAAAATCAATCTCATCTTCTCTTAATCTTTTTTTGGTAATAAAATTTTGTCTTGGTTTTATCTCTGGAGATATTTTTCTTTTTAATTTCATACTTATATAAATAATATATTAAAATTCATAAAAAGTATATTTTGCTAAAATTTCTTCACCAGGTTCAATGTCTTTTAATGAAACAAGATAAAAATACTTAAAATTATTATTATTTTTATCTTCTAGTGTCTTTTTGATTTTCTCTTCAATATTCTGACCAAAGACATATTTAGGAAGTGTGTTTGATGATAATTTAGTGACATTAGGATTTTTTGAGTGATTATAGAAACCACCAAGAGGAGTTCTAATATACATGTTTTGAAATTCATCATGTTTTACATGTGATATCCCTATAAAAGAATTTTTCTGAATTTTAGTTTTAGAAAATAAGCCCAAACCATCAATTTTTGAATCTTTTATCGTAAGATTTTTTGGCAACGGTCTATACATCTTTCGTAACCCTGTACAAACCTAACCAAGCATTTACATCTTTGCTAGCAATATAGTCTGATTTAAAAAACTCTATTTCTGTCCATTTATTATTTTGGTTTAAACTTATGATTTTTTTATCAAACCCATATTCTTCATGAATACCTTCGTTAATAGTAAAACAAATTAACCCTCCTGATTTTGTAATTCTTACAAACTCATCTAGGGCATTTGGTTTTACATGTCCAAAAGTAAATGTTCCAACACACATAACAGCATCATATGAATTATCTTTTGCATCAATTGTTTTATTAAGATCAACTTTTGTTAATTTTTGATAAAGATTATTTGGAACAGAATCTAATAGAGTTTGTGATAAGTCTGCTCCATGAAAATTTTTAAAACCGTATTTTTTTAGCTCTATACCAACTAAACCAGTGCCACATCCAGCATCAAAAATTAAAATATCTTTATTCTTCTCGTGTGCATTAAATGTTTCTGCGGTTTCTTTTGGTCCTGAATAGTTCCAATCAACCATGTCTTTATTGTATTTATCTTTATTTCCCCACTCATCGTAGTACTTCATAACTTCATCGGTAGTTTTAAGCTTATAAATTGGAATTTTATTTCCTACGTCTTTTTGAGCCATTAGCTTCTCATTTTTTGACCACTTGGATCATAAAGTGGTTCTTTAATTATTGAACAGTTAAATAAATCTCCATTTATCTCTACTTGAATTTTATTTTCAGAATTAATGTTTTTTTGATCAACAAAAGTAAACGCTACACTTTTATTTACAAAGTGAGCAAACCCTCCTGAAGTTACATAACCAATACTTTGATCTCCATTCATGACGGCTTCATTATTTGTTACATCAATATCATTTGTTTCAACAATTAGTGGTATGAGTTTATTTGAAGAATTTTCCTTTTGTGCACTTTCTTTACCAATAAACTCTTTATCCCAATTTATAAAAGCATCTAATCCTGTCTCTTTTGCTGTAAAATCTGGTCTATAATCTAAAGTCCAAGCTCCCCAATTTTTCTCTAACCTCATTGACATTAATGCTCTTCCACCAAAAGGTTTAATATTGAATTCTTTTCCTGCTTCCATTAACTCCTCGTATAATTTTAATTGATAATGGGGTGCTACATAAATTTCATACCCAAGTTCACCTGTAAATGAAATTCGATTTATTATTGCTGGGACACTACCAACAAACATTCTCCTTGAGTCTCTAAATTTAAATTTTTCATTTGAAACATCATCTCTTACAATTTTTTCTAAAACTTTCCTTGAATTAGGTCCTGCAACAGACAATCCATGATACTCATCAGATCTATTGGAGTAACTTAAATTAAATTTGTCTAAATTACTTTCAAACCAACGTCTATGCATTGCTTGAGCAGCTCCAGATCCAAATACCATAAATTCATTTTCATCCAAACAAGCTACTGTTAAATCTCCACACAATTTTCCTCTATATGACAACATTGGTGATAAAGATATTCTTCCTGGTTTTGGAAGTCTTCCAGCCATTATATAATCTAAAAATTTTCTAGCGTCAGGACCTTTGAACTCATGTTTTGAAAAATTTGCAACTTCAATTAAGCCAACATTTTCTCTTACATTAATAACTTCTTTTGATACATAATCATGAGACCTTGATCTTTTAATAGTGGGATCTTCGTGAGCATCTTCTTTATTATTTGCAAACCACAAAACATTTTCTAATCCAAAACTATCTCCCATAACAGCACCTTGATTTACAAAACGATCATATAGTGCAGTAGTTTTTTGTTTTCTTCCTTTTGGTAAAGTTTCATTTGGAAAAGTCATAATAAATCTTCGCTCATAATTTTCTGAAGATTTTATTGTTCCATATTGAGGTGATGCATAATCTCCAAAACGAGCAACATCCATTGCCCAAACATCAATTGAAGGTTCACCATCAATAATCCATTCTGCTATACATTTACCAACACCACCACCTTGGCAAAATCCAGCCATAACACCAACAGCAACCCAATAATTCTTCATTCCTGGCACTGGACCAATCAGAGGACTTCCATCTGGACCAAAAGTAAAAGGTCCATTAACTATATTCTTAATACCTGCACGTTCTAGCGCTGGCATTCTTTCAAAACCAATTGCAAGTCTATCTTCAATATTATCTAACTTTGGCTCAAGTAACTCATGGCCAAAATTCATTGGTGTACCTTTTACTTTCCAAGGAGTTGATTTTGGCTCATAAGTTCCAAGCAACATTCCTTTACCTTCTTGTCTAAAATAAATATTTCCCTCAAAATCTGTTCCTATAGGTAATCTTTGGTCACCCATTGCTTCAATTTCTGGAATAGGTTCTGTAATCAAATAATGATGCTCCATTGGTTGAACTGGAAGATTAAGCCCAGCTAGTTGACCAACTTCTCTTGCCCACAAACCACCAGCATTAATTACTATTTCAGCATTGATGTTTCCTTTTTCAGTAAAGACATCCCAAGTTCCATCCTCTTTTTGTTTCGTGTCTTTTACGACAGTGTGAGTGTAGTATTTTCCACCATGAACTTTTGCAGCTTTTGCAAAAGCATAAGTAACTCCCGATGGATCAACTTCACCATCTATAGGATCCCATAAAGCTAGCAAATATCTAGAAGGGTCAATTAATGGATTTTTCTTTTTTACTTCTTCCAAAGAAATAAATTCTTGGTCAAGTCCCATATATCTTGCTTTTGATCTTTCTCTCTTTAAATAATCTGCCCACACCTCATTTGAAGCTAAATAAAAACCTCCACTGGGTTTAAAGCCTACAGAATGTCCTGACTCTTTTTCTATTTCTTTATATAAGCCTATTGTATAAGCCATCATCCTAGAGATATTAGGGTCAGATGAAATCACGTGAACATTTCCCGCTGCGTGCCAAGACGAGCCTGAAGTAAGTTCGTTTCTCTCAAGTAAAATACAATCCTTTAATCCAAATTTAGATAAATGGTAAAGGATAGAACAACCTACTACACCACCTCCTATGATTACTACTTTGGCATGTTTTTCCATTAGTATTTAATTTCCTTATTTACTTTTTTCAAAGATTTATCAGTACCATGATGAAAATGTTTGCTCATATCAGGCATATATTTCATAGAAATTGGTTTTTTACCAATTGCAACTGACATTTCCCTAACGTGGTGAGCTTCTGCTCCACAACAAATACCAACAAAATTTATTTTGTTTTGGACACAATCCTTAGCAAACTCTGCCATTTCAAATCTATTACAGAACAAGTTGTCCAAAGCTACTGGGAATGCATTATCCCCAGGAATACAATTACAACCATGATCAGTAATATTTAAAAAACCAGGTTCTTCCTCTGTTGTTCTGTACGGTACTGGAAGTCCAGCGACGTGACATGAAACTGTGTCTCTAACTTTTTTTAATAATTTCATTGTCATTTCAGGTCCTCGATAACAATTTAAACCAACTACATCTGCACCTAAATCTTCCATCATTTTGCAAGCATCTTCAGCACTATGACCTTCTCTAGTTTTGTCACCTCTTGGAATTGCGAAATTACAAACAGCAATAAGACCAGCATCTTTAATTGATTTTAATGCTATTTTCATTTCCTCTGTCCAATTTATTGTTTCTGCTATTATAAAGTCAACACCAGCCTCTTTTGCCCAAGCTACTTGTTCCTCATACATTTGTTGACATTGTTTATGTGTATTAGGATCTCCTGGATCAAATACATTTGTATTAGCCACATCTCCACAAACCATAAGATCTAAATCTTTGAACTCTGCAGCAGCATCTTTTGCAATTTTAAGAGCACCTTTTTGCATTGGTTCTAACAAGTGTTCTTTGCCAATTATTCTCAGCTTTTCTCTATGACCATAATATGTAAACGCCTGAACAACATCTGACCCAGCTCTAATAAATTCTCGATGTAACTGAGTGACTACTTCCGGGTGTTCCAAAACAACTTCAGGAACAAATGGACCTGCTGATAAATATCCTCTTCTTTCCATTGCAAAAAGATATCCCTCTGCACACATAATTGGACCTTCATTTAATCTAGAAATAAGATCTTTTTTCATAATTTATCCTTTCATTTCATTATATTGTTTGCAACCCATTTGTGAAAATGATGGGTGGGATTATCCATCGCAGGTGAAAAATTTCCCCCGTTGTAAGATGGTGATTTTCTTCCATGCTGCATTCCCTCTATTATATTTAAATCTTCACTTTGAACTCCTTTCCAAAGTTCGAAGTTTTGTTTTCTAAGTGATTTAAATTTCTTTGAATTTGCTGCTTCATTACCAACATAAAAAATTTCCATATGTTCTTTTGTATATTCATTGTTAACTGGTTCTAACCAGTAGGCATAAAAATGGTCTTTATGGATCCCAAGCATAACATTTGGGAAAAGAGCAACGTATTCAGCAATATGCTCTTGATCTTTAGGCCAGTTTGGGAATGTTGGAAATTTTAAGTTACTTTTAAACCCCGGATTATAAACCATAGTGCCTTGACCAGCAAAACGATTGGGCAGTCCTTGAATATGATAATGATCATCAATTTTTGAGTAAGAATTTAATCCAGGATGGACCCAAGGTAGATGATAACTTTCACAATAATTTTCTATTGCAAATTTCCAATTACATTTAGCATTTAAATTAAAATAACCATAATCTTTTGAATAAACAGTTAAGTCTCTATCTTTTATTGGCCAGAATTTTTTCCATCTGTCACTTAAGGGTTTAATGTATTTTTCGAAATTAATTTCATTGTTGTTTAAATTTACAAAAATTAAATCTAACCAAACATGAGATCTAACTTCCTTAAGACGACTTTGTGATTTGCTAAATTTATTACAATTATGTTTATTCATTCCGCCAATATGAGGTGTGGCTATTAACTTGCCGCTCATATCATACGACCAAGAATGATACGGACATCTTATTACATTCTTAATTTTACATTTTTCTTGAAGAATCTTAAACCCACGATGACTACAAACATTATGAAAAACTTTTATTTTGTTATTTTTATCTCGTAAAATAATTAATGGAATTCCTAGTAGATCAAATGGTTTCGCGTCTCCAATATTTGGTACGGAGCTGCCAACACCAATTACCACCCATTTATTTTCAAAAATTTTTTTTCTCTCTATAGATAAATAATCTGGATCAGTGTAACACTCATTTGGCAAGCCATGAGCTTTATCAATATTTTTATTTACAACTTTTATTTTTTTTAAATCAACTATTTGAGATAAATTTTTCATTTCAACTTTTATTAAACCTCCTTGTTTAAGTTGGAATTAATTAAAGCTAAATTTTTACGATTCTCTTATTATGATTTGTTGAAATACTGTTTTACAATTTAAAATATAAACAAATTCTTTAAAAAAAAAATTTGCAGAAAATTTCATAGCTAAACTTTATCTCTAAATAAAAGGCATTTAAAGACAATTTGACTTCAACTAAAGGTTGAAAGATATTTGCAATCTTTTCATTGATATGTTGTAGTGTTTAATCGAAAATTAACTAACGGAGATATAATGAAAAAATTAAAAACAATTCTATTTTCCGCGCTTTTAGCATTCGGCATGACTTCTTTTGCAAATGCTTGTGGAAAATTAGTTATTGCCGAACAAAACTGGGCATCTGCCGAGTTAATGGCAAACGTTGATAAAATCATTCTCGAAGAAGGATATGGATGTGAGGTAGAATTGGTGCCTGGTGCTACTATGCCAACATTTACATCTATGAATGATAAAGGAACACCTGACATGAACCCTGAACAATGGGCGAATGCAGTTTACACTCCTTTAAAAAAAGCAGTAAGTGAAAAAAGATTAATTATTGCTAATAAAGCTCCAATTACAGGTCTAGGAGAAGGTTGGTGGTTAAATCCAGCAGCTTTAGAAAAACATCCAGAACTTAAAGGAATGACAGCTGTTCAAATTTTAGAACGTCCAGATTTATTTCCTGATAAAGAAGACTCATCAAAAGGTGCTTTCATGGGATGTCCAGCTGGTTGGGGATGTCAATTAGCAAATGCAAACTTATACCGAGCATTTGAAATGGAAAAAAAAGGATGGAAACTTATAGATCCAGGTTCAGCTGCTGGTTTAGATGGTTCTATTGCTAAGGCATCTGACTCAGGTGAACCATGGTTTGGTTACTATTGGAATCCTACATCAATGGTTGGAAAATATAATTTACAGCCAGTTGACTTTGGTGTTCCTTTTGCAGGTAGAGATAATTGGGATAATTGTATCACTCTTGCAGAACAAGATTGTGCAGATCCAAAACCAACTGCATGGACAAAATCTGAAGTTAACTCGATTGTAAGTGCTAACTTTGCTAAAACTGGTGGAAAAGATGTTCTTGGTTATGTTGAAAAAAGAACTTTTCCAGGTACAGTGATGAATGGAATGTTAGTTTACATGGCTGACAACCAAGCAAAAGGTTCTGATGCTGCTGTTGAGTTTCTAATAAAGCATGAGGATATTTGGACTAAGTGGGTATCTTCAGATGCTGCAAAAAAAATCAAAAAAAGTTTATAATTAACTTTTAATTACGAGCCTATTTAATATAGGCTCGTAAAGTTTAATATTTATGGAATTTTTTACTGAATTTCCAGAACTGGGAAGAAGATCCCAAATGGAGCTAAGAAAAGGTATCGACTTAGCTTTTAGAAATTTTTCAAAAGAATATGGAGACAGCATAGAAGCATTTTTTGATCCATTATTATTTTTTTTAGTGTCATTAGAAAAATTATTATTATCCACACCATGGATAATAATTATTGGGGTAATTTGTGGATTAGCCTGGTTAGGTTCAAGAAGTTGGAAATTAGTTTTAGGAAGTGCAATTGCTTTTTTATTAATTGGTTATTTTGGAATGTGGGAAGATTGCATGGCAACAGTTGCAATTATTACTGTATGCACAATCATATGTATTGTGGTTGGAATCCCAATAGGAATTGTAATGGCTAGATCTTCTAGAGCTGAAAAGGCAATACTTCCTGTGTTGGATATGATGCAAACGATTCCTAGTTTTGTTTATTTGATCCCAATTTTGATGTTGTTAGGAATTGGAAAAGTTCCAGGATTAATTGCTGTTTGTGTCTATGCGGTTCCTCCGATTATTAGATTAACTAATCTAGGTATTAGAGAGGTAGACAAAGAAACTTTAGAAGCTAGTGAAGCTTTTGGAGCAACCACAGCACAAAAATTAAAATCTGTTCAAATTCCGCTTGCTTTACCTACTGTTTTTGCTGGAGTAAACCAAACCATAATGATGGCTCTAGCTATGGTGGTTATTGCCTCTATGATAGGCGTAAAAGGCCTTGGTGTTCCAATATTAAGGGCTGTTTCTAACCAATATTTAGCTCTTGGTATGATGAATGGATTAGCAATAGTTGCTCTAGCAATTGTCTTTGATAGGGTCACTCAAGAGTATGGAAGAAGAATTCAAAAGCATAGAGGTCAGATAAAATAGTTGATACTTTGCTGCATCGAATTTTCTAGACTCATATTTTAAAATAAATAAAGATCTCCACTATGAATTTTTCATTGGAAATAGGACCCAAAACAGACATTGATACAATTCCAGCATTGTCTGACGTTTATATTACAATGCTACCTGGGGGTGATTATAGGGAAACTGCTGACAAGGCTGTAGAGCTTGTAAAAAAAGGTTTTAATCCTGTACCACATTTTCCTGCTAGATCAATGCATGATGAAAAGGAACTTAAAGATTATGTCTCTAGATGTAAGGATGGAGGAGTAAAACAAGCCTTAATTATTGGAGGTGGAAGAGAGCCTGTTGGAAAATTTGATAGTTCATTTCAACTTTTAGAGACAGGTTATTTTGAACAAATGAAAATAGGAATTGCTGGACATCCTGAGGGGAGTCCTGATATATCCGACTCAAATTTAGAAAAAGCTATGATAGATAAAAAGCCTTATGCTGACTATATTGTAACTCAATGGTTGCTAGATCCTCAGCCTATAATAGATTTTATTTCTAAACAAAGCGTACCAGTTCATGTGGGAATAACTGGGCCACTTAAAATATCAAGCTTGATTAAGTTTGCTAACATTGTAGGGGCAAAAAATTCCTTAAACTTTCTTAAATCTAATTTTACTAAGGCATTAGATTTATTGAAACCTAAAGACCCTAATGATTTAATTGGGAAAGTTAAATCGCATACTGATAACTTCCACATTTATACATTCGGCGGCTTGAAGGAAACTAACAAGTGGTTGAAGGAGAATAGTTATGTCTAAGGAATTTGACTATACTAAAGTAAAACATGTTACTTCTGTTGATCAATCTGATAGAGAAGTACCATATAATTTAAGACAAAGTGGGCCAACTAAAGTTGAATTATTAATTTCAACAAGGGTAAGAAAGTCACCTTATTGGCATTTATCAATGCAGGCAGGTTGTTGGAGAGCAACTGTTTACAATCGAATATATCATCCAAGAGGTTATGTAAAACCTGAAGATGGTGGAGCAATGGTTGAGTACGATGCAATTGTTAACCATGTAACAATGTGGAACGTTGCTGTTGAAAGACAAATAAGAGTTAAAGGTCCTGATGCAGAAAAATTTACAGACTACGTTATAACTAGAGATGCAACAAAAATTTCTCCTATGAGAGCAAGATATGTAATCTTGTGTAATGCTTACGGAGGAGTTTTAAATGATCCAATTCTTTTAAGAATTTCAAAAGATGAATTTTGGTTTTCATTATCAGACTCTGATATCGGAATGTATTTACAAGGTGTAAATGCAGATGGACGATTTAATTGTACAATTGAAGAGATTGATGCATGTCCAGTGCAAATTCAAGGTCCTAAATCAAAAGCTTTAATGCAAGACCTTTGTGGAGATCAAGTTGATTTTGATAATATGCCTTTCTATGGATTAGCAGAAGCAACAGTTGGAGGAAGAAGTTGTGTAATTTCTCAATCTGGCTTTTCAGGAGAAGCTGGTTATGAAATATACTTAAGAAATGCAACTTTATATGCTGAAGATATGTGGAATGCAGTGTTAGATGCAGGAAAAAAACATAAATTGATGGTTATTGCACCTGCACACCATAGAAGAATACAAGCAGGTATTCTTTCGTGGGGACAAGACATGGATCAACAACATAATCCGTTTCAATGTAATTTAGGTTATCAAGTTTCATTATCTGGTAAAGGTGAATGGAACAAAAAAGCTGATTATGTTGGTAAAGCTGCTTTGGAGAAAATGGGTGCAGATATTAAAGCTGGAAAAAAACCATATAAACTTCAATTAGTTGGAATGGAGTTAGGCGGTAAACCAATTGACGATTATGCACCTGACTTTTGGTTGGTATCACCAGAAAGTGGCGGTGATCCAGTTGGATTTATTACTTCACCATGGTGGCATCCGGAAAAGAAAACCAATATTGCTATGGGATATGTTCCATTTGATGGAACTTTAAACCCTAATGGATTTCCAAAAAATAAAGTTGGTACTAAGTTTAAAGTTCATCTTCCAGAAAAATACTCAGACACTCCAGGAACACCTGTAGATGCTGTAGTTGTGGATATTCCATTCAAAGAGTCTTTCAACGCAAATACAAGAGAAGTTGTAAAAGGCTAAAATTTATAAAGGGGGGCTTATTTCAGCTCCCCTTTTCAATTCTGATGACCAAAAGTTTTCTAATAGCAGTTTGCATTATCATAACTATTGCTTTAATAATATTTCCATTAATTGTTTCTTATAAGGCTCAAAAAAATAAAAATAAAAAAAATTAATGTTTGCTGAATTTTTAAATATAATTTTTAAGTCAATAAAATTAGACAAAACTCTTTATTCAGATAATAAAAATTTTGGAGAGGCTTCGATATACTTTGCGGGGATTATAATGATCTTAGATGGTATTGCTGGAGCAGTAGCGGCGAATACGATTATTAAAACAGCTATTGCAATGTCTGGCTTAACTGCAATAGTTACTTGGTTAATCTGGGCAATTTTTATTTTTGTGATTGGAGTTAAATTATTTCCTGATAAGCAAACCAAAGTTTCGTTTAAAAAAGTTTTAACAGCAGTTGGATTTGCACATGCCCCTGGTTTATTAAGATTTTTTGCAGTCACACCAGATTTAATGATACCAATAATTTTTCTTACTCAGTTTTGGATTTTTGCAGGTTTAATAATTTCAACTAAACAAATATTGAGTTTAAAATCTAATTTTAAATCTTTTGGGATAGTACTTTTGTCTTTTTTAATTATTGCATTCTTATCAATCTCATTTGTGATGAGTAGAATGAATATGCTTCCAGTTAGTCAAATAAGTTAAAGTGGAAAAATAGTCTTAGATATTCTGCAAGACTTACATAATTTAAATCCAGTAAGAATTAAATTTTGAGTAACACTCTCGTCCTCCCCTTTGCATTCATCACAAATATTATTTAATTCTTCAGTATTTACCTTGACGTTTTTATCTTCTGTTTCATCAGTCATTATCTGTTAAACCCGCACCTGCTGCACCCTCTTTTAAACTGTCACTTTCTTCTACAAAAGTTTCTTCAGATAACTTGTATAAATTATTCCATTCACTGTCTGTAAAGTTATCTTCATTTTCAAGTAGATTAACCTCAATTGTATTAGCTATCTTTGGAAATTCTTTATCAATAAAATTTGAACAAATATTCACATTTAAATTTAGTAAAATTTTTTTTTCATCTATTTTTACATAAATTTTTTTTCCAATAATTTCTGAAGAGCGACTTATGAAGGAAATAAAAATTATTGGATAAGCAACGTTTTTGAATTCAATTTTTTTTAAATTTTCTAAAATATTTATTTGATCTAAAAAACTAACACCTAAAGTAATTGGACAGTAAGGATTGTTTGATGAGAAGTTGTTTTCGCTAATTAAATTTAAATTTTCAAATTTACTTTTATTTTTGTGATTAAAATATTCATTAAGGTGCTTAATACCCGGTAAACTAAATAGCTCTAATAACCTTATACTTTTTCCTGTTTCCTCAGAAACTCCCCAAGAATATCCTGCTGCCTTTGAAGCCCTTTTTGCAGTAGTTTCAATTTCACTCAGTGATTTCATTATTAAATATTAGTTTTATATACCCACTGCTCGTCATAACTTTTTAGCTCATTTGGAAGTGGAGCTCCTTGAAACATACAAATTCTTAACCATTTGTCAGAGCGTGGATCAAATTTTAATGCTCCAAAAAAAGACAATTTTAGTCTCAGCATATCAATTGGAATTAAATCTTTACCAATTGTATTATCTTGTATTTCTGAATAAGGAAATTTTTCTACAATGAACGCTCTTCTAATAACATGTCTTAACTCAGAATTTGATGTTAAAAACTCAGCTATAGTTAAACTATTTTTTGTTACTAATAATTTGTCATAAAGTTTTTTTATGTCTCTTGCTATTGCTAAAGGCTGTTCTAATTCTGATCCATGCTCTTCAAAACGATCCGCTAACCTAGGTTCTTCTTTATTTTTTGAAATAAACCAAAAGTTTTTATTATTTTTTTTTTCCTCAAAATTAATTTCTAAAATGTTTGGATACTTTACTTTGATGATATTGCGCAATTCTTCAACTTTTCTATGAGTTGGAATATTAAAATGTTTTTCTTCATCTGAGCTCATTTCTTTTACCAAAGGGTTTACAATATTGTTATAAGGTTCCATCATTATTGAAACAATGTATTCAATGCATTCCTCGCAAGTATTATCCTCCAGCCATTGATATATTTTGTTAAAAGGATATTCGATCTCAAAATTAAAATCTTTGTTTATAAAATTTAAAAATTTTTCAACATCTTTTAGTAATGATGAGATTTTTTTTTGCTGATATTCGCTATCAGTATTCCAGCTTGTAATATTTTTTAATGATTTTTTTGCACAATCTATAAACAAATCACTATCTTGACTTTCTACATCTTTGATTTCTCTAATTTTCTTAAGTGCTTTTTCTCTGCTTAAAATCCAATTATTTAATAGAGTTGGGTGATTGACTATAAATGGAGCCATACCCAAGCCTGTGGAATTACCTATTCCTAAGTTTTTACAAATATTATCATCTAACTTAACGGCTGTTTTTGGGTTTTTATGATAAGCAACATGATTAACTTGATCAAAAGTAAATTGTCTTACCAAATATACCAACATCATTTCTAATCTAAATGGACCATTAATTTCTTCACGATTTTTAATTCTAAATCGATCTGCAAGACCAAATTTACCTGAACCATATACTGCCGTAGTTCTATATAAATAGCCTACTTTTGATAATAAGTTTAAATCTGGCTGCTGACCTTTGCTCAAACTTTCAACTACATGATTATAAACCCTTATTGATTTATTTGCTCTCGATAAAGTTAATTCTTTATAAGAAAGTCTACCAACTTCTTGTTTTGGAACTTCATTTTTTAATCTTTCAATATCTTTTTTTGTAGGAACCCCATCATGTAATGTAAAAGCTGCATCCCATTTTGTAGCAATAACTCTATCTGATCTTTCTTCATCTTTGATTTCATTTGCAAAACAAACTAAAGAATAAACTCTTTTATTTTTTTTAAATGAATAAACCGCTTCTCCAAAACCATTTTCATTTAAATTAAATAAATCTCTTTTATATTCCCAATCTTTAAATTCATTAAGAAAACTTCTTAAAAAAGATAATTTTGATTGATGAAAAGATCCAAGCCTTGATAATTTCATTATCTTATTTGGGTCTCTTAATTCAACTTTCATAATTAAATTGATTTATAAAAATTGTACCAGTTATTTCCAAGTATTCCATGTGTCTCGGTATCTGAAAAACCTGCTTTTTTGAGACCTTTTTCAATATTTGAATACCCTCTTGCATCGAGAAACCAATCAGGTTGTTTTGGAAAACCTGGTTTATTTTTCGAACCTTCACCATAATTTTTACTTTTTGACCAAGAACCATTTCTCATCCATTCAACAACAGTATCTGGATGATCTAAACAAAGATCTGATCCTATTCCTATTTTTTTTACATCCATTATTTCAGCTGTTTTTGCCACCATTTCACAAAAACTATCCAGAGTACAATTTGTGTTATCTTTTAAGTGATGAGGGTATAATGATAAACCCAACATACCACCACTATCACTCAAAATTTTTAATAAATCTGATGATTTGTTTCTTTTAGCTGGATGCCAAAAAGAAGGATTGGCATGAGTAATTGCAATTGGTTTTTCACTTAGTTCAATTGCATCTAGAGTGCTTTTTTCTGCAGAATGTGACATGTCAACTACAAGGCCAACTCTATTCATTTCTTTTATAACCTCACGTCCAAAATTTGTAACTCCGCTATCTACTTTTTCATAACAGCCTGTTGCTAGCAAAGACTGGTTATTATAAGTTAGTTGCATAAATCTACATCCTAATTGATGAACCTTTTCAACTAACTTTATGTCATCTTCAATTGGCGAACAATTTTGAAAACCAAAGAATATTGCAGTTTTATTTTCTTTATTAGCTTTATCAATATCTTGAAAATTCTTACCAGGAAAAATTAAATCAGAGTTTTCTTGAAATAATTTTTCCCATTTTTTAATTTCAAGTTGTAATTCATCAAAATCTTCATGATAGACAATGGTAGCATGTACAGCATCTAATCCAGCAGATCTGTTAATCTCAAAGATTTTCCTAGACCAATTACAATATTGAAGATTGTCGATTTTATAATTCATACTATGTTTAACTGTAATCAATATGTATTTTAAATACTATTAATTTTATTGAAATTTTAAGTTAATTTTGAAATAAACAGATTGATCAATTTTCATGAAAAAAAATAGTAAATTAAAAGTTTCAATCATAATGGGGAGTCAATCTGACTATAAAGTAATGAAACTAGCTGAAAAAACCCTAAAAAAAATTGGAGTTTCATTTGAAACAAAAATTATATCCGCTCACAGAACACCAAAGAGAATGTATGAATATGCTGCAAAAGTTGAGCAAAATAAGATAGGAGTAATAATTGCAGGTGCTGGAGGATCTGCTCATCTTCCAGGTATGATATCGGCACTTACACATGTGCCCGTACTTGGCGTTCCTGTTGAAAGTAAAAAACTTAAGGGTTTGGATAGTTTGTTATCAATTGCCCAAATGCCTAAAGGAATACCTGTAGGAACACTTGCTATAGGAGAGGATGGTGCAATTAATGCTGCTTTATTAGCTGCAGCAATAATTGCTAATAATAATTCAAATGTTCGAAAAAAACTTAAAAATTTTAGAACATCACAAACTAAATCTGTAAAGAAGTCTCCAAAATAAAATGTCAGAAATTACTCTTGGTATTATTGGGGGTGGCCAGCTGGGTAGCATGCTTGCGATAGCAGCCAAAAAATTAAATGTTAAAACTGTTATTTTTTGTGATGACACAGACGCTCCAGCACAAAATTTTTGTAATAAATTTATAGCTGGAAGCTATGATGATAAAGAAAAAATATCAGAATTTATAAATCAAGTTGATTTAGTCACTTATGAATTTGAAAATATACCTTTTGATACATTAAACGAAATTAACAAGTTAAAAACAGTTTTACCAAAACCTTCAATTAATAGATTGATCCAACATCGATTGGCTGAAAAAGATTTTATAAATAAACTAAATATTCGCACAACAAGGTATGTTTCAATCGAAAAAAAATCAGAGATAGATGCATTGGAAGACTTCTTGCCAGGTATTCTGAAAACAACAACTTTAGGATATGATGGTAAGGGTCAATTTCCAATAAATTCGAGTGAAGAGCTTTCCTCATTAAATATAGATTTTTCAAAAGGATATATTCTTGAAAAACTTGTTAAACTTAAAAAAGAAATTTCAATTATCATTACAAGATTTAGCAATAATAAATATGAGATATATGAACCTATTGAAAATACTCATGAGGATCAAATTTTAAAATATTCTAAAATTCCAGCTGAAATTAATGATAAAATTTTTAATCAATCTAAAGATTGGGCTATGCTGATTGCTGAAGAACTAAAATATGTAGGAACTTTGTGTGTAGAATTTTTTATTGATAGAAACGACAACCTATACGTAAATGAGATCGCACCAAGAGTGCATAATTCAGGACATTTAACAATAAATGCTTTTAACGTAAGTCAATTCGAAAATCATATTAGAGCTGTGTGTAGTTTAGAACAAATTCCACTAAAAAAAATATCTAATGCTAAAATGATAAATCTCCTTGGAGATCAAATTACACATTTTAGAAATAAACAAAAATTTAATGACAACGAATTTTTCTTTGATTATTTAAAAAAAGAGATAAAAGAAAAAAGAAAAATGGGCCATGTCACAACTTTATTATAAATGTTAAAATCAATAGAGGGTAATTTTGATAATTTAGAAGTTAACGAACTTCTTACAAAACATTTTGTAGAACTTAGAGCTGCTTCACCAGAAGGAAGCGCTCACGTTTTAGATATTCCTGGTTTAAAAGTGCCGTCAATTAAATTTTGGAGTTTATGGGATGAAGAAAAGTTAATTGGTTGCGGTGCTTTAAAATTTTTAGATAAAGAACATGGGGAATTTAAATCTATAAGAATTCATGATAATTTTAGAAAACAAGGTCAAGGAATTAATGTAATCAATCATTTAATAAACGAAGCTAAAAAACTTAATATAAAAAGAATAAGTATCGAAACAGGTGCAGGTGACTTTTTTATACCAGCTAGAAAACTTTTCAAAAGAACAGGATTTACTGAGTGCGAACCTTTTGCGCACTATAAGGTAGACATTAATTCTGTTTATTTAACCAAAAAAATTTAAGTTTATAATAAAAACTCATCTATTTTGTTGACAAAACCTTTTAAAATCTAAAGAAAGCGAAGATTACTTAATTATAAGTAATAAATTAATAATAAAAATAAGAAGATAAATATGAGTCTACAAGGTAAAGTAAAATGGTTCAATCCAACCAAAGGTTATGGTTTTATTGAAAGAGAAGATAAAGAAAAAGATGTGTTTGTACATGTTTCAGCTGTAAGAGATGCTGGTATGAACGGTTTAGATGAGGGTCAAGCTTTGACTTTCGATGTTGAAGATGGTCCTAAAGGTCCTTCAGCAGTTAACTTAAAAACTGCATAATTTCACACTTCCTATTGGCTGAAAGTAATTTATTTAAATCAAATATTATTTATTTTTTCAGCCAATACCAAACAATTTTATTAACAATCTTTGAACACAATAATTATTTATAGAATAAATATTAAAAATTAATAAATTAATCAAAATTTTATGATTGGAATTTTAGGAGGAATGGGAACTCAAGCAGGTCTGGATTTTTGTAATAAGCTTGCAGTTTTAAATAGAGGTAAAATTGATCAGGAGTACCCGTTGTTTTTACTTTATAACAAATCAAATATACCCGGCAGACCAGAGTCTATAGGCCTTCAAACAAAAAGCTTGTCAAACAAATCTACAAATAAAACTAGTAAAATAAAATATAATAGAGTTTTAAAAAGTTTATTGAAAGGTTGTAAATTGTTAGAAAAAAATAAATGTAAATTTATAGTTATTCCATGTAATACTGCTCATTATTGGTTTGATGATTTACAAAAAAAAATAAATGTTCCAATAATCAATATGCCTAAGGAAGTATTTAAGTTTACAAAAAAAAATTGTAAAAAAAATTCTAAAGTTGGATTATTGGCTACCGAAGGCACATTAAAAACAGGAGTCTACAATAAATATTTTGATAAAAATTTTGAACTATTAAAACCATCTCAAAAACTTCAAAAAATTTCAGTAAATAAAGCAATTAAATTTGTAAAAATGGGTAATGTTAAGGCTGCAGCAAAAACAATTAAACCTGCAATAAATTCTTTAATTAAATCAAAATGTAAAAAAATAATTTTAGGATGTACTGAACTACCTATTGCGATTTTTGCTTTTAAATCATTTAAAAATATTAAATCATCAAAAACTTTCTTAGATCCTAACTTGATATTAGCTCAGTCAGCAATGGATAAACATAAAAAATAATTTATGTCTTCAAAAACTGAAAAACCATATGTGTTAAGAGTTGCTGAATATATATACTTGAAATTAATTAATATAAAAAATCAAAATCCAGAGATAAACAATATACAAGCTTTTGAAATCTTTATGTCTACAAAAGATTATGACTTAATTAGCTCAGGTGAATTTCATGACAAATGGTTTTTAGAGCTTAAAAACAATAATTTTATAGATAGTATTTCTGGTAAAAAGGTAAATAATGAAACTTTAAGATTATTAGAACTTCAAAAAGATTCTATGATAAAATTTTTAATTAAAATTCCTAAACTTTATTATACAAAAAGCCATTTTCCTTTAGAAATATCACAAAGAGCTTTTGATCATCTCTGGAGAGTGTGCGAAAGCTATGAAATGTGGTGCAAAGAAACAAAGCAGGAAAAACTGATTAAATTAAACCTTAATTAACCTATAAAGCTGAATGGTTAGAATTTTCCCATTTATCTTTATTTTGTTGTGGTCATCAGCCTTTATTACTACAAAACCAATTATTGATAACAGTGATCCATTTGCTGCACTTGCTTTTAGATTTGCTTTAGTCGCTCTCGGTTTCTTTATTTTTTCTATTTATTCAAAAGAAAAAATTTTGATCAGCAGAAAAAACTTTTTTGAGTCTTTTTTAAGTGGTGTGCTTTTCCATGGTTTTTATCTTGGAGGGGTATTTTATTCAATTTCAATAGGTATGCCGACAGGAATTGCAGCTTTAATAGTAACACTTCAGCCAATACTAACAAACGCATTAAGTGGCCCAATATTAAACGAAAAAGTATCAAAAAAACAATGGATAGGTGTTTTGTTGGGCTTTTCTGGTGCTGCAATTGTTTTAGGTTTTGATATTGGTTCTAAAATACCAACTGTAGGATTGTTTGCAACAATCATAGCTTTATTAGCAATTACATTTTCTACTTTATGGCAAAAAAAATTAAGCAACAATTTACCTTTATCAGTGAGCAACATGAACCAAGCTTTAGGTGGATGTATATTTCATTTGCTAATAATATTTTTATTTGCAAAACCTTATATTGATTTTTCTCAAACATTTATAATAGCAATGAGCCATCAAATATTTTTAGTTTCTTTTGGTGCTTTTACAATATTGATGTATTTAATTAAAAATAATTCAGCAAGCAAAACTGTTTCGATATTTTTTTTAATACCAGCTACTTCTGCTTTTATGGCTTGGCTTTTCTTAAATGAAAATCTAACAGCTTTAGATTTACTTGGCTTTCTGATCACTACTATAGGTGTTTATATTGCAACTCGAGATTAAGTTAATTTAAACTGATTTAAAACCATACTCTAAAGAGGCGTCAGTAATTGAATGATACAAAGATTCACCAAAACTTCTTAGTGCAAATAATCTTACCTTGTTGGGATTGTCATCTAACATATCAATAGTTAGTGTTATACCATTATATGTAGAATTTATTGATTTATTTTTCTCCAATGAATCAAAGTTAAAAGGGCATCCTTTCTTTAAAACTTCTTTGACATCCTGTCCTTCTATTTCAATTATAGCTCTGGAATGTGATAAATCAGTTACTGCAAAGTCTGTATCTTTAAATTTATCTAAAATACTTTTAATTAACTCTTTTTTATTAGAAACTAAAAGCCAATTCTTTGGACCATTCCATAAAAACCTAGTATCATTATTAGATACTACACTTAAAGGTTCATCTTTTAATTTTAAACCATCAATATCTATACTTTCAAATGGAACTATAGAATTTTTATACTGAACTACTTGAACTATAAGTAAATTTTTATTTTCAGAAATTTTAAGAAGGTCATTTTCATTTTTACCCTCATAATCTCCAAATTGACCTGTTGTATGAACATATGCTAAAGCTGAAACTAAGCTACTCATGATCGAACCCTTTCTCCTTTTGGATCAACATAGTGAGAAGATACTATTTCAACAGGTATTACTTTGTTTTTAAGTGGCGACATAACAAATAACTTTTCACCAATCATATTTTTTCCATTTTTCAATATTGCTAATGAAAAAGGATTATCATGCTCAACACTCCAGCATGATGCGGAAATATGACCTAATTTAGGATTTGGTAATGGCGCATTAGCATCTTTAACTAAATGTGAGCCCTCTGGTATACTTGTTTTTTTATCTATTGGAACCACCCCTACTATTCTTTGTCTATCATCAGATGTAAATGCAGCTCTTTGTAATGACCTTTTTCCTATAAAATCTTTCTTTTTACTAACAAGGCCTTCTAATGCATTGTCATAAGGAATTGTTCTGCCATCAAGTTCTGATCCAGCAACGTGTCCCATTTCAATTCTTAAGGTTGATAATGCCTCCGTACCATAGGGTTGAATTTCAAACTCTTCACCAATTTCCATGATTTTTTCCCACATAAAGTTTCCATTGTCAGACTCAACATTAACTTCATATGCAAGCTCTCCAGAAAATGAAATTCTAAATATTCTTGCTTTAACTCCAAATAAGTCTCCTTCCATATAACCCATAAAAGGTAAGCCTTCATTTGATACATCAGAATTTGGAAACAATTTTTTTAATAAATCTCTAGATTTAGGTCCGGCTATAGCAGCTCCAGCCCATTGTTCTGTAGTTGATACTACGTTTACATTTAATTCAGGCCAAACCAATTGTAAATAATACTCTAAATGAGAGAGAACATTTGCTGCTTGAGCAGTAGTAGTTGTCATATGATAATGATTCTCTGAGATTCTTGTGGTTGTTCCATCATCCATGACAATACCATCTTCTCTTAACATTACACCGTATCTTGCTTTACCAACTGGCAGCTTTAACCATGCATTTGTATAAACTCTATTTAAAAACTCTGCTGCATCCGGCCCTTTAACATCTATTTTACCCAATGTAGTTACATCACAAACACCAACATTTGTTCTTACATTCTTCGCTTCTCTTTTAGAAGCTTCAAATAAGTTTTCATCTCCTCTTTTGTAATATCTTGGTCTCAACCAGACACCTGCATCAACAAAAACTGCATTATTTTTTTCATGCCATGTATGCATAGGGGATTTCCTTGTAGGTTTTGAATGTTTACCTACTTCTCTTCCAACTATAGCACCAATAGAAACTGGAGTATAAGGAGGTCTAAAAGTTGTATGACCTACAGCAGGAACTACTTTATTTTCAATTTCAGATACTAGTTGTAAACCATTTAAGTTACTTGTTTTTCCTTGGTCTGTTGCCATACCAAGTGTGGTATATCTTTTTACATGTTCAATAGATCGATAACCTTCTCTCAAGGCTATTTCTACATCAGATACAGAAACATCATTTTGAAAATCTAAAAATCTTTTATAATTTTTACCTTCAGGTAATGGAACACACCAAAATTTATCGTGTTGGGAAGATTTTTTCTCAACAACATTTGGTACAGATACCTCGTTATCATTCTCAGTTATTTTTTTTGACAACTCGCTTCCAGCGGCAAATGAGGTTTTTAAAGTTTCTTCAAGCGAAAATATTCCGTTAGCAGCTCCCAAAGTTCTTTCATTTTGTTTTGATTGGCCAGGTACAAATGCATCAATTTCTTCTTTAAACTTGGTTTTGTTTCCTGATTGGGATGCTAAATGAATAGTTGGTGTCCAAAAACCTGAAACACATATACAATCGCATTTGATATTTTCTATTTTACCAAGTTGTTTTTTATCCTCAGAAATACTTGCAATATCAGCTGATTTTACTTTTTTATATCCTTGTGCTGCAACAACAACATAAGAATTTTTAATATTTATTCCTAAATTTTTTGCCTCATCAATTATTTCTGACTTAGAATTTTTTCTTGAATCTAGGACAATAGGGTTTACACCATGTTTTTTAAATTCAATAGCTGTCTCATATCCACTATCATTGTTTGTAAATACTAAAGGATTTCTTCCAACTAAAACACCATAAACTTTTAAATATTCTTTTGCAGCAGAAGAAAGCATTACACCTGGTGTATCGTTATTACCAAAAACTATAGGTCTTTCAATTGATCCTGAAGAAATCAAAACTTCTTTTGCCCGAATGTACCATAGTCTTTTGTTAGGGTGATATTTTTTAGTTGATGGTAAATGGTCACTAACTTTTTCTGACATTACAAGCATGTTGTGATCATAATATCCAAAAATTTGAGATCGATTTTTTACTACAACATTTGGCATTGTCTTGAGTTCGGCAATAATTCCGTCAGCCCAATCTTTTCCTGATTGATTTCCAATATTTACATCACTTGTTAATAGAGACCCACCAAATCTTGGTTTATCTTCTGCTAAAATTACTTTTGCACCGTTTTTTGCTGCAGCATAAGCACTTGATAGACCTGAAGGTCCTGATCCAGCGATAAGTAAATCGCAATATTCATATTTGTGTTCGTATCTTTCTTTATCATGTTTTGTAGATGCAACACCTAATCCAGCCGCTTTTCTTATAAATGGTTCGTAAATTCTGTACCAAAAACTTTTTGGCCACATAAAAGTTTTATAATAGAACCCTGCAGGTAAAAAAATCTTTAAAAAATTATTTATAGCACCAATATCAAAGTTAACACTTGGCCAACAGTTTACACTTTTTGCCTCTAAACCTTCAAAAAGTTCCTGCTCAGTTGCCTTTATATTAGGCTCTGTTTCATTATTTCTATAAAGTTGTACTATTGCATATGGCTCATCCACACCAGCTCCAAAAAAACCTCTTGGTCTGTGATATTTAAAACTTCTTCCAACTAAGTGTACACCATTTGCCAACAAAGCAGACGCTAGAGTATCACCTTCGTATCCAAAATATGTTTTTCCATTAAATTTAAATGATAACTTTTTATCTCTATTAATTAATCCAATATTTTCTACTCTAAAATTTTGAGACATTAAGCAACTTCCTCATCAGCTCTAAAAGTTCTAAATATTTCGTGAGTTGAAGTATCTCTTTCAACTTTTATCCATTGTCTACATCCTGATATATGTTGCCAAAGCTCTAAATGTTTACCTCTTAAGCTTTTTCTGTTGTAAACAAAGTCATCCCACTCTTGATCAGAAATATCTTTATTAAGCTCCGGTCTCTTAACACTTGCATCTCCACCATAGGAGAATTCTGTTTGTGGTCTCATTCCACAATGTGGGCATTTAATATAAAGCATTTATGATATCCAGGTTTTAGTTCCAAGTCCTTTTTCATCTATTAAATGACCTGTGCTAAACCTATTTAAACCATACCCAGCATTTAATTCATGAACTCTATCTTGCGCTATAGTGTGAGCAAATGTCCAGCCAGATGCAGGTGTTGCCTTAAAGCCTCCATAACACCAACCACAATTTAAATATAAACCTTCAATGTGTGTCTTATCAATTATTGGAGAGCCATCCATTGACATATCCATTATACCACCCCAAGTTCTAAGCATTTTTAATTTGCTTAGAAAGGGCATCATAGCAATACCTTCTGTTAACACATGTTGCAAAGTTGGTAAGTTTCCTCTTTGTGCATAAC
>CACEGO010000008.1 GCA_902559075.1 uncultured Pelagibacteraceae bacterium
TTCCTCCCTAATGATGCTATGTCTAATTTTTATAATTTAAAAGATGCATCCAATTTTTATGATTTAGTAATGAATTTATGGGATAAGTATCAACAAAATTTAAATTTAAATTTGCAGATAATAAAATATGAGGATGTTGTAAATGATTTTGATAGTTCTATAAAAAAATTATTAAAATTTTTAAATGTGGAGTGGACAAATGATCTGAGAAATTTTTATTTAACTGCTTCGAAAAGGGGAATTATTAATACACCAAGTTATAATCAGGTAAATAAGCCTATTTATAAGGAATCTATTTTACGATGGAAAAATTACAGCGATAAATTTTCTGATTTTGATTTTAAATTGGAAAAATGGGTAAAAAAATTTGAATATTAATTAATATTTTAATGTACTAGATAAAATTATTTTAATTTTTTTTGGTACACCCTTGACGCAGTTAAATTTTAATTTTTACAAAATAGTCACTTGCTTAATTTAAAAAAAGCTAATAACTTTAGTAGTGATAGAACAAGCGGGCATAGCTCAGTGGTAGAGCGTCTCGTTGCCAACGAGAAGGTCGAGGGTTCGACCCCCTTTGCCCGCTCCATTATAGGAATTATTTATGAATGATTTAGCAGATAAAAAATGTATACCGTGTGAAGGTAATATTCCACCTTTTAATACAGAGGAAATTCATAAATATCTTAAAAAAATTGATGGCTGGGAAGTTTTACAAGATAAAATTGATGGATATTATTTGTTAAAGAGTTTTAAATTCGACAATTTTTTACAAAGCCAAGAATTTGTTAATAAAGTTGGAGAAATTGCAGAGGCTGAAAGTCATCATCCTGATTTATGGTTCGGTTGGGGATATGCAAAAATTAAAATATTCACGCATGCGATTAAAGGTTTAGCGGAAAGTGATTTTATTCTTGCTGCTAAAATTGATAAAATTATTAGTGCCTAAAGTGTCTAGTTTTGGAAAAAAGTAAAACTGTTTCTGTTTCATTTGCGAACTTTATTATTTCTTTGTCGCGTATAGAACCTGAGGGTTGAACTACTGCTTCGACGCCTGATTGGACTAATTTTTCAATACCATCAACAAATGGAAAAAAAGCATCTGAGGCAGCTACCAAATCCTGATTAAATAAATTAAATTTTTTCATCTTACTTATAGCTATCTTGCAACTATCTAATCTACTTGGTTGACCTGAGCCAATTCCAACTGTTGAGTTGTTTGATGCAAGAACAATTGCATTAGATTTTACATAACGGCACACGTTAAATGCAAAAATGAGATTCTTCATTTGTTTTGAACTTGGTTTTTTCTTTGATACAACTTTAAAATCTTTAATTGTAAATATGTCAAAGTCTTCTGATTGAATTAATATTTCCTCATTTGATGATGTAAACTTAAGATTTTTTTTTAATTTATAATTTTTTGAGTCTATTAAACGTATATTTTTTTTTCTTTTTAATATTTTGAGTGCACTGTCATCAAAACCATTTCCAATAATTGCCTCCAAAAATATTTTATTTAACTCAATTGCTAAATTTTTATTTATCTTAAAATTGCAAGAAACTATTCCTCCAAAAGCACTTATAGGGTCACATTTAAGGGCAGATCTATAACTCTCAACATTATTTGAATTAATTGAAACTCCACATGGGTTTGCATGTTTTACAATAACTGTACCTTTATTTTTGGGCAATGATTTTGAAATTGATAAAGCTGCGAAAATATCATTATAATTATTATAGCTTAGTTGTTTTCCATGAATTTGTTTTAAATCCATATTAGGATTTTTTGAGTAAATAGCGCTGAATTGGTGAGGATTTTCACCATATCGAAGTTTTTCAATTAAATTTATATGAAAAACCTTTTTTTCTGGAAAACTCTTTTTATCAAAACTGTTAAAATAATTTGAAATAATAGAGTCGTAATAAGCTGTTTCAGTAAAAGCGATACTTGATTGTTTCTCTCTAAATTTTAATGATGTAGATCCCTTGTGTTTATTTAATTCATCAATTAGTTCAAAATATTGATTTGGAGAAGTAATAACAGTTACGTCATTGTAATTCTTAGCTGCAGCTCTAACCATCGTTGGTCCACCTATATCTATATTTTCTATGATTTTTTTGTGATAATTTGTATTATTTAAAATCTTTTCGAAAGGGTAAAAATTTACAATTACAAGATCAATATTTTCATAATTATTTTTTTTTAAATCTTTTAAATGATTTTTACTATCTCTTCTATTTAAAATTCCAGCATGAATTTTTGGATGAAGTGTTTTAACTCTTCCTTCTAATATTTCAGGGCTGTTTGTAAAATCAGATACCTCAATACAATCAAATTTTAATTTCCTTATTTCTTTAAATGTACCACCGGAACTAATTATTTTAATTTTATATTTTTTTAAGATTTTTAAAAGTGGTTTTAAATTTTTTTTATCAGAAACAGAAATTAGAGCATTCTTGATATCTTTCATTGTATTTTACTTATTTCCCATTTAATAATTTGCTTATTTTCATTATTCATACCTGAGATATATATATTTTGGTTTTCTTTGTACGAATTTTTATTACCGAAATATAAACCATTATCAATGTTTATATCAAAATTATCACAACTAAATTTCCAACCATCCTCCTCTAAGTCTATGAGTATATATTTTTTATCTTGTGTTTTCATAACTTTTGAATTTGGATTAAGGTGAAATCTTATATCAAATTTAATTTCTTTATTTGGATTTTTTCTTAATATTTTATCATATCCAATAAATTTTGATTGTTCTGGATAAAATTCTATTTCCCTTTCATGATTTAATCCAAATTTTTTCAAATAACCATCATGTGCTGCTGAAATTTTCCAATAATTTGTTTCGAAAACAATATTTTTTTTCAAAACTTTTAATCCATTATTAACAACAAAATATGAATTCTTTTTAATGAAATTGCATGATGAATAATCCTCAATAATCAATGTATTTTGTAATGCGCTACTTTTTGATAATTTATTTAATTTATTTCTATTATCTGGGAAATATCCTGAATTTGATAATAATTTTTTCTCATTAGAAAATATTTCAAACGATAAAGCACCAGCTTGGTAATTCCGTGAGAAGTTTTTATTTGGATTTGAACCAATGTCCATTGCTAGGATGATCTTTTTATTTTTAAGAATTGCATATCCGCCATTTTCATTAATTTGATTTTTAAAAGTATAACCAAATCGTTTAAGATATTGATCAAATTCATGATTTTCAGATGAAAAATTTCCATTAAAAAAAAGATCTTGTTTGATATTTTGCCAAATGAAAGCGTAACTTGAGCCCAAATAAAATATAGTCTCATCTATATGATCTGGAGTAATATTGTGAGATTCTTTGAACCACTCCCTAATAATGATGAAATATTTTAAATAAAAAATTAATTCTTGTATATTTCTTGATTTAGTGAAACCTTGACCATCTATTGATGATTTGGCAATATTTTTTAGATAATTAAGACCTACCTCGATATAATTTTTTTCATTTTTATAAGCTAAACCAACCAAAATTATTGCTGCGCAACCAATTAATTTATTTTCTATTTGATTAGGATTATTTATTTCATTAAGCAAATGATTTGCTTGTTTTTGGATCATGTGATCAAATTTTGTTTTATATACTTGATCACTATCTTCATAAGTTAGTTGATGATTTGATAGCCAGGCAATTATTCTTTTTGCAGTCGTGTCAAACTCCCAACTATTTTTGTTATATTTATTATTGTTATTAATCCAATTAAGAACAACTGATTGTGCTGACTTTTTTGAGGATTTTAAATCTATGCTAAAAAACCAAAAAAAACTATTCAATTTTTTGTAATCTTTAGAATTAATTTTTTTTTGCCAAATTGACTCAATTTCAAAATCTTCAATCCTGTACTTTTTTTTTTGATATTTAATTATAGATGATAATAGGTGAGGGCTTGGCTTGTATTCAAAAATATTATTAAAGGTCTTTGATATTTTTTTTTCGTAAAATCTTGAATTTTGATAAATTTGATTAAAATTATATTTTAATTTTAAAAAAGCTTCATTTAAGATGCTTAAAGAATTTTTGTTTATCATTAACTTATTTTGATTTTAATAAATTAATATTTTTTTTAATATCTCCATTATTACTTTTAAATACTGTGGTCCCTGAAACGAGAATATTTGCACCTGCCTCAATTGCAATCTTACAGTTATCAAAGTTTATTCCCCCATCTATTTCAATATCAAAGTTTAAATTTTTATCTTTTTGAATTTTTTTAAGATCCTTAATTTTTGTTAAGACCTCAGGCATAAATTTTTGTCCACCAAATCCTGGATTTACACTCATTATTAAAACTAAATCAACTTTATCTAAAAAATTTTTAATTACGTCAATTTTCGTCTCAGGATTTAGTGAAACCCCCACTTTTTTGTTTAGTTCTTTTATTTTTTTAATAGAGTCTTCTAAATTCTCTGTCGCTTCAGGATGAATAGTAATTATATCTGCACCTGCATTAGCATAGGCATCTATATATTTGTGAACCGGTGAAATCATTAAATGTACATCAAATTTTAAAGAACTTTGATTTCTTAGAGCTTTAATCACCGGAGGTCCAATCGTAAGATTTGGAACAAAATGACCATCCATCACATCTACGTGTATCATGTCAGCCCCACCTTCTTCTAATCTTTTAATTTCAGAACCTAATTTACTAAAGTCAGCAGATAGAATCGAGGGTGAAATTTGTATATTTTTCATTACTTACTAAAAATTACTAGTATCAATTTTAAAATTTAAATGAATTAAAAAATTGATAAATTTGTCTAGAAATTTCACTTTCAAGAGGAAATGAAAGCATCCCCATCACAGAATACCCTAAGATCCAAGGCATTAAATAAAATCTGATCATATAAAAGAACCAAGCAACATATAAAGGCACCAAAGGTCCGATAATAAATGAAGGCGTTATTGGTTTAAATAATTTAATTAAAGGATTGGTATATTTAACAAATATTCTCATGAAAAAAAAATTAGAGTCTTCTCTTTGGAAAATGTTCATTGCCACTCTTCCAATCAAAGTCCACATTATAATCCCAAGTAAATAATCAATAAAATATATTAGGGGATGGAAATTTGCTGACATTTAAAATTTATATTGGAAAATGTAGTGGAATAAAAGGGGCGAAATTAATCGCCCCTTAAAAAGATTATTTAATGTGATTTACCAAGGATTGTTTTACCACTTGGTACACGCACGTCATCAACCATCTTTTGAGTAGCTTTGTCTGGCTCTGCAGTTATTAAACTGACTACAACCATTGCTACTAAACTAACAGCTGATCCGAAGATACCAAAAGTTAATTGCGTAATTCCTAAGAATCCACTTCCACCAGTTCGTACCCAAACTAAGTACCAAGTACCAGCAGCAAGACCACCCAGCATACCAGCAATAGCACCTTGTCTATTAGCTCTCTTCCACCATACACCAAGTACAAGTGGGAAGAATAATCCAGACATCGCAAAGTCAAATGCCCAGATAACCGAACCTAAGATTCCTTGAATCTCCATTGCTGCAATAGTTGCTCCAGCAAAACCAATTACTACAAGTAATACTCTTGCAACAACAAGTCGTTTTGCAGTTTCCGCTTTTGGATCAATGATTTTGTAATAAACATCATGTGATATAGCGTTTGCAATCGCTAGAATCAAACCATCAGCAGTAGACATGGCAGCTGCCATACCCCCTGCAGCAACTAGACCTGAAATTACATAAGGTAATCCAGCTATCTCTGGTGTTGCTAACACAACGGCTTTACCACCCATGAAAAACTCATTTAATTCTAGAGTTCCATTTCCGTTAAAGTCGCTGATAAACATTAGGTTTGCTTGGTTCCAGTTTTGGTACCAATCTATTGCTTCCACTTCTGCAAATGTCTTACCGATAATACCCGTAGATAAATTCGGATCGATCAATGATAACTTAGATAGTGTAGCTAACATTGGAGCAGAAGAGTAAAGTAGGAAGATAAAGAACAATGACCAACCTACTGATTTTCTAGCTGCTTTTACACTTGGAGTAGTAAAGTATCTCATCATCACGTGCGGTAATGAAGCTGTTCCCATCATCATCGCTAATGCTAATGAAATAAATGCCCAAGGTGTAGCGTTAACTGCAGAGTGAGCCTTAGTTATTCCTGCTAAGCCTTTTGGAACTGTAGCTAAATCTGCTGCAGCGTTTTTAACTGTTCCTAAACCAAATTGACTTTCTAGTTCAGCAATTCTAGCTACTTCATCAGCTAACATAAAGTGAGGGAAGAAACCCGCACCCATTTTGTTACTGATCCAGAATACTGGAAGCAGGTAAGCTATAATTAGTACTATATATTGTGCAACTTGTGTCCAAGTTACCCCTCTCATACCACCTAACATTGAACATAACAAAATACTTATTAGTCCAATGTAAACTGCATATTGAAATTCAATATCTAGGGCAACAGATGCAATAGTACCTGTAGCGTTAATTTGTGCAGTCACATACGTAAATGAAGCGACAGTTAAAACTACTACTGCGCTAAATCTGGCTAAATTACCACCGTATCTAGTACCTATAAAATCTGGAACTGTATAACAGCCAAATTTTCTTAAGTATGGTGCTAATAAAGATGCAACAAGCACGTAACCACCAGTCCAACCTACAAGAAGTGCCATATAACCATAACCTTTAAAGTAAATACCTCCTGCCATTGCAACGAATGAAGCACCAGACATCCAGTCTGCTGCAGTCGCCATTCCGTTGAAGACCGTTGGAACTTGCCTTCCAGCTACGTAATATGCATCTGCTTGGGCTGTTCTTGATAGCCAACCGATTAATGCATAGATGAATATTGTAAATGCAACGAAGCAAACACCAATTGCATACTTCGACATACCCATCTGCTCTCCAATTGCCATGATTATTATGAAGGCAAGGAAACCTCCCGTGTATATTCCATAAACTTTTGGCAAGTTGTCTATAAATTTACCTTTTATCATTCGTCCTCTCTTTCGCTAAAGCCGAACTCTTCATCGATTTTTTCTTGTCTATTTGCAAACCAGAAAATTAGGATTACAAAAGCTCCAAGAGATCCCTGGCATGTAAACCAATATGTCCACGGATAACCGAAAGGTCCTGTGACCTCGTTCATTTCAGCTCCAAAGAGAAAGATGCCAATTGAGAAAACAAACCAGATTGCAAGTGTAATGAATAGCAAACCTCTGGATTTTTCCCAGTGTTTTTCTTGATTCGACATTTATACCTCTTTTTTTAGTTATAACTGGTTAAAACCATAACCATTATCAGAGCTTTGAAAAGTCTAAAAATTGTTCAAATTAAGCAGTTATTTGGGACTTTTGAGGTATAATTAACGCATAAATTGTTTTTTATGGCTAAATATAAATTAACTTGGAAAGATCTTAAACTCGATGATTTCAAGACTTATTTATTTGCTATGTTTAAAGCGTTTATTCCTAAAAAAAAAATTAAAAATTTAGATGAACTAGAATATTTTATTCAAACAAAATCTGCATGGGTTGCTCAGGTTACTTTATATAATTATTTAAAAACAAGAATGGGAACAAGATATGTTCTTCATTTTGATAATGATGAGTTTATGAGTTCTGTAAATTTAGCAAAATGGAATATTTACTCGATTTCCTTACAAGATTTAACATTTTTTACTTTTTCATATTTAAAAGTAAATTTTGATTATCTTGATACTGAAAAAGCAAAAGAGATTTTCAATAAAATTTTAGATGATGAAATTTCTAATAAGATGCCATTAGATATTATTGATGAAGCAAGAAAAAGTTTTGACGATAGATTGACTAAAATTAACTGGGATATTTATTTTCAAGACTTACCTTTTAATACAAGCGCGCTTTCTTTATATAAATGGGCGCCGATTGCAGACGAATTAAAAACTTTAGATCGTAAGATTGTATTAAATTCAATGATACTAAAGTGGGATGTTATAAAACAAGAGTTTAAAGATTTAATTCAGTTTTAAATATTTTTTCTATTATCAACCAAACTATCTACAACACTTGGATCAGCTAATGTAGTGGTATCACCCAATTGTCCGTGTTCATTAGCAGCAATTTTTCTTAAAATTCTTCTCATTATTTTACCAGACCTTGTTTTTGGAAGACCTGGAGTGAAATGAATTAAATCTGGTGTTGCCAAAGGTCCTATTTGTTTTCTAACCCAAAGCTTAAGGTCTCTCTCAAGTTCTCCTGTTTCATTTTCTCCTGCATTAAGAGTTACATAACAATACAAACCATTTCCTTTTATATCGTGAGGATAACCCACTACTGCTGCTTCAGCCACTTTTGGATGAGCCACAAAAGCACTTTCAATTTCTGCAGTTCCTAAATTATGACCCGAAACAATAATTACATCATCGACTCTACCAGTTATCCAGTAATATCCATTTTTATCTCTTCTACATCCATCTCCAGTGAAATATTTACCGTTGAATTGAGAAAAGTAAGTATCAATAAATCTTTGGTGATCTCCGTAAACAGTTCTCATTTGACCAGGCCATGATTGAGCAATACAAAGTCTTCCTTCTCCAGCTCCTTTAATCTCTTTACCGTTTTTATCAACAATAACAGGCTTTATTCCATAGAAGGGTTTTGTTGCTGAACCAGGTTTTAAATCAATAGCACCTGTTTGCGGTGCAATCAAAATTCCACCAGTTTCGGTTTGCCACCAAGTATCAACAATTGGACACTTCGAGTTTCCTACTATTTTATAATACCACATCCATGCCTCAGGATTAATGGGTTCTCCAACCGTTCCTAGAAGTTTTAGTGATTTTCTAGAAGTTTTCTTAACAGGTTTGTCTCCTTCACGCATTAAAGCTCTTATTGCAGTAGGAGCTGTATAGAAAGTATTTACTTTATACTTATCAACTATCTGCCACCATCTTGAACTATTAGGGTAATTTGGGACACCTTCGAACATTATCGTTGTTGCACCATTAGCTAATGGTCCATAAATAATATAACTATGCCCAGTAACCCAACCTATATCAGCTGTACACCAATATATATCTTTCGGTTTGTAGTTAAAAATGTATTGATGAGTCATTGACGCATAAACCATATAACCTCCAGTAGTGTGAAGAACTCCTTTTGGTTTACCTGTTGAACCCGAGGTATATAAAATAAATAAAGGGTCCTCAGCATTCATTTCTTCAGGTTCACAATGATTGCTAGCGTCTTTAATTAAATCGTGGTACCAAACATCTCTATCATAATTCCAACTAACAGAATTTCCAGTTCTTTTAACGACAATACATTTTTTAACGTTTGGACAATTCAATAAAGCTTCATCAGTAGTATCTTTAAGAGGAATTATTTTACCTCCTCTCACACCTTCATCTGCAGTAATTATAAATTCTGACTCGCAATCATTAACTCTACCAGAGATTGATTCCGCTGAAAAACCTCCAAAAATTATTGAATGTACTGCACCAATTCTTACACATGCTAGCATTAGAATTGCTAGTTCAGGTATCATGGTTAAATAAATTGTAACTCGATCTCCTTTTTTTATACCTAATTTTTTAAGACCATTTGCTGCCTTAGAAACTTTTTTATGAAGCTCTTTGTAGGTAATTTTTTGACTTTCTTTTGGATCATCCCCAACCCAAATAATCGCAGTTTTATCTTTTTTATCTTTAAGGTGCCTATCAATACAATTTGCGGAAGCATTTAGAGTTCCGTCTTCAAACCATTTAATTTTTACTTCTTTTGTACTGTATTTTACATCTTTGATTTTTTTATATGGTTTTATCCATGTAATTCTTTTTCCTTCTTTTCTCCAAAATTCGTCATTATTTTTAATCGATTGAGTATATTTTTGTTGGTATTTACTTTTATTTGCTAGGCTACTTTTGATCCATTCTGGTTTTGTTTTAATAATAACTTCAGTAGGAATATTTCTGTTTTCCTTTTTTACTTTGATTCTTTTTTTTACTTTTTTAGAAGATTTTTTTCTAACTTTAGATTTTTTCTTAACCTTTTTTGAGGTTTTTTTTCTAACTTTAGATCTTTTTTTTCTTACCTTGCTTTTTTTCTTCGGCATGAGTTAATTTTTTTTTTAAATTTTACTCATGTTATTTATAATTTTCCAGCTTTTATAATCAACTGGCATCACTGAGAGTCTACTTTGCTTGATAAGAGCTAAATGGCTTAAATCCTTATTTTTTTTAATACTTTCAAGCGTTACGGGCTTGGAAAGTTTACATTTAAATTGAACAGTTACGGCAACAAATCTTCCTGTTTTGTCTGTTTTATCTACAAAAGACTCTTTTATAACTTTTACTATTCCAACTATCTCTTTTCCTATGTTTGAATGATAAAAAAAACAAAGATCTCCTTTCCTCATACTCTTTAAATTCTTTGCAGCTTGATAATTCCTGACACCATCCCAAGGTGCACCTTTAATTCCAGCTTTCTTTTGTTGCTCGATTGACCAAACATCTGGTTCAGATTTCATTAACCAATATTGCATTATAATTGAACTCCAGCACCTTTAAGAAAAGCTGCATTTTCGTCCAGTGGCCATCTAGGTTTTGCCGGATAATCTAAATTACTAAATTGTTTTAATTTAAATTTTTCTAAGCCTACTAATGCAATCATTGCTGCATTATCTCCACAGAGTTCTATAGGTGGAAATATACTTTTATAATTATTTTCTTTACATAGATTAATTAACATAGATCTAATTTTTTTATTTGCTGCAACACCACCCGCAACTACAAAAATTTTTTCTTTAGGTTTTTTTATCTTTTCAAATTCATTAAAAGCAATTTTTGTCTTTTTATATAAAATTTCCTCAATTGTTTTCTGAAAAGATGCTGCAAGGTCATATTTATCTTGCTCTGATTTAATTGTTTTGCTTATCTTCAACACAGCAGTTTTTAGACCTGCAAAAGAAAGATTACAGCCTCCTTTACTAAAAATTGGTTTAGGTAAATCATATTTTTTTGGGTCACCTTTTTCAGCTAAAATTTCTATTTGAGGTCCTCCCGGAAATTCTATTCCTAAAAGTTTTGCTGTTTTGTCGAATGCTTCACCTAAAGCGTCATCAATAGTTGTTCCCAATCTTTTATATTTACCAAGACTTTGAACATTTAAATACTGTGAGTGCCCACCAGAAATTAAAAGAAGTAAATATGGATAATCTAGATTTGTATTTAGTTTTGGACTTAAAGCATGCCCCTCTAAATGATTAACAGCGATAAAAGGTTTATTCATTGCTGAAGCGAAAGCTTTTCCAAAACTTAAACCTACTGATAAGCATACAATTAATCCAGGACCAGCGGTAGAAGCAACTGCATCTATCTCCTCAATTTTTCTTCCACTTTCATCAATAGCTTTTTTGACAATCCAATCGATTTTTTCAATATGTGAACGGGCCGCTAGTTCGGGAACAACACCGCCAAATTCCTTATGAACCTCTACTTGGCTTGAAACAATATTTGATAAAACTAACGGGAATCCTTGTTCATTTTCAGTTATTAAAGAAGCAGCAGTTTCATCGCAACTCGACTCTATTCCAAGAATTAAGGGTTTTTTGCTCATTCAAATAGTTTTTAATAATTGTACAATCTTAATACAAGTAAGAAATAAATTTTTATGAGTAAAAAAATAATAATTGGATCTAGAGGTAGCAAGCTTGCCTTACTTTACGCCCAACAAGCTAAAGATAAAATTATTGAAAATACTAACCTAGGTAATGATGATATTTTAATTAAATCAATTACAACTAAAGGTGATGAAGTACAGGATATAAGATTATCAGAGGTTGGTGGCAAAGGTTTGTTTTCTAGTAATATTGAAAAAGAACTTCAGTTAAAAAATATTGATATTGCAGTTCATGCGTTGAAAGATATGCCAGCTAATGAGACGAAAGGATTAATTACAGATTCTTTTCTTAAAAGAAATGACCCTAGGGAGATTTTAATTACAAAGAATAATAAGAAACTTAAAGACCTAGATGAAAAATCAATAGTCGGTACTTCATCATTCAGAAGAGAATTTCAAATAAAAAAAATTAGAAAAGATTTAAACTGCAAATTAATTAGGGGAAATGTTGATACTAGAATTAGAAAATTATATGAAGGAATATATGATGCAATTATTTTGTCTTATGCTGGTATTAAATTTTTAAAATTTGAAAATGAAATTTCTGAAATTTTTTCAGTTGAAGAAATAATTCCTAGTGCAGGACAAGGTATAATTGCTTTGCAATGTAGGGAGAATGATAATGAGACAATATCTATTTTAAATAAAATTAATCATCAGGAAACAAATAAAAGAGCTCACTTAGAGAGAAATATATTAAAAGTTTTAGATGGAGATTGTGAAACAGCAATTGGTGTTCATTCAATAGTTCATGGAGATAAGATTATAGTTGAGGCTGAACTTTTTTCTTTAGATGGTAAACAAAGATTTTATGAAAAAAAAGTTGGTAATTTGAGTGAATTTAAAGAAATTGGTAAAGAAGTTGGGATACTTTTAAAAACAAAATCAAATAATTCATATAAAAGATAGTATGCATATTTTATTAACTAGGCCATTGGAAGATTGTTCTGAAATGATATTAAAATTTCAATCATTAGGCCATCAAGTTTCTCATCTTCCATTAATAAGAATTGAAAAAGTTAATTATGAAGAAATTAACTTTTCTGAATATGGTGGAATTGTTTTTACAAGCGCAAATGCTATTAAATTCTTGAATTTAGAAAAACTAGATAAAAATATTAAGTGCTTTTGTGTGGGTAATGCTACAGAAAAAAAAGCAAGAAGTATCGGTTTCCAAAATACAATCGCAGCTGAAGGAAATGTTACAAATCTAAAAGAGTTAATAATTCAAAGCCATGAGTCTAAAAACAAAGAATTACTCTACGTTAGTGGTGAAACAATATCAGTTGATTTGGATCAACAGTTAGTAAGTGAAGGTTTTAATATAAAAAGAATTATAAATTATAGAGTAAATCATAATCAAAAATTTGATGATAAATTTGTTAATGAATTAAAATTAAATATGCCTGAAATGGTTTATATTTACTCTCAAAATAGTGCATCAAGTTTTTTAAATTTTATAAAGATTTACCAAACAGATAATTTATGGATGAATACAAATTTAATGTGTATTGGTGAAAAAACCTCGTCAATATTGAACGAAATCAAGTGGAAAAAAATTTTTCTTTTTAATCCTGGAGAAGAGGAGTTTTTGTTATATAAAATTTAAATATGGAATTAATTAATAATTTTTCAGAAATATTTTTATCTGTTTGGAATAAAGGAATTCTTGGTGTTGATATTTTTCAGATATTAATTGGTATTGGTATATTTTTACTATTCTTAGTTTTTAGAGGACTGATAAGTAAATTAGTTATTAAAAAACTAGAGGTTATTTCAAAAAGGACAACCAATAAATTAGACGATACTTTTGTTCAGTCACTGGTGGGCCCAGCAAGATTTTTGCCAATCGTTTTAGGTTTTTTCATCGCAAGTTATTATATGACTTTCTCATTAGAGGGAAGAGAGGTGGTAGATACAATAAATAGAACTTTGATTACTATTCTTATTTTTTGGGTAATTCACCAAATTATTGAACCCATCTCATACATTCTCAGTGGATTAGACAAAATATTAACCAGAGAACTGATAGGTTGGATAATTAAGTCATTAAAAATTCTTATTTTTATCTTAGGCTTAGCAGCAGTTTTAGAATTGTGGGGAATTAAAATAGGTCCAATCATTGCAGGGCTTGGACTGTTTGGTGTTGCAGTAGCATTAGGAGCTCAAGATTTATTTAAAAATTTAATCTCAGGTATTTTAGTTTTGGTTGAGAAGAGATTCAAAATTGGAGACTGGATTGCTGTTGAAGGTATTATTGAAGGTATAGTAGAAAAAATTGGATTTAGATCAACAACCATTAGAAAGTTTGATAAATCTCTTGCAATTATCCCAAATTTTCAGTTTGCAGAAAATGCAGTTGTTAATGTTAGTGAGACTTCTAATTGGTTAATTAGTTGGATTATTACACTTCAGTACGACACTACAGTAGATCAATTGAAAAAAATTAGAGATGAAATTGAAAATCATATTAATTCAAGTGAGGATTACAATACTACAATTGGAGTTGCGGTACGTGTCGATAAATTTTCAGATAGTTCTATAGACATGTATGTTAGATGTTTTACAAAATCTGGAAGTTGGAGTAATTGGCTTGATGTTAAAGAAAGATTAGCAATTGCGATAAAGGAAATCGTTGAAAAAAATGGTGCTTCATTTGCATTTCCTAGTCAGTCGATCTATGTTGAGAAAAAATGATTGCTATTTTCTATTTAGTTCTACAAATTTTAAAGCTTTATTCTTATGTTGTTATTGCCAATGTGATAATAAGTTGGTTAATTGCTTTTAATGTTCTTAACACTCAAAATAGATTTGTTTATGCAATTTTAGAGTTGAGTTATAGATTAACTGATCCTTTTTTAAATAAAATAAGACGTTTTTTGCCAAATTTGGGTTCATTAGATATTTCTCCAATCATTCTTCTTTTATTGATTTGGTTTATTGAAATGTGTATGAAGCTGTACATTGCACCAATGATTTTTTAAAAGAATAATATGATTTTAATTGATGGAAAAAAAGCAGCTGCTGAATTAAGACAAGAATTAAAGCAAGAAGTATCTGAGTTAAAATCAAAATATAACAAAGTGCCAGGTTTAACAGTAATACTTATAGGTGATTTAGCACCTAGCCAGATTTATGTAAGAAATAAAGAGAAATCAGCAACTGAAGTAGGGTTAAAATCTGACGTTATCAGATATCCAGATACAGTTGAAGAAAAGACTGTTTTAGAAAAAATTCAAGAATTAAATAGTGATGAAACTGTTTCGGGAATTTTAGTTCAACTTCCTTTACCCAAACATATAGATAAACAGAAAGTTATAGAAGCAATTCATCCTTCAAAAGATGTTGACGGTTTTCATCCAATGAACGTTGGAAACCTTTCGTCTGGTTATGAAAGTTCTGTTCCTTGTACACCTCTAGGCTGTTATTTATTAATAAAAAAAATTGAGCCAAACTTAAGTGGAAAAAAAGCTGTGGTTGTTGGTAGATCAAATTTAAATGGAAAACCAATGACTCAACTTTTGTTGAAAGAAAATTGTACTGTAACAATAACTCATTCTCGAACTAAAGATTTAAAAGCTGAATGTTTAGAGGCAGATATAATTGTTGCTGCTGTGGGAATACCTGAACTAGTAAGGGGAGATTGGGTAAAGAAAGATGCTATTGTAATTGATGTTGGAATAAATAAAACTGACAAAGGTATAGTAGGTGATGTTCATTTTGACGAAGTTTCTAATAATGCAAAAGCATTAACGCCTGTTCCTGGTGGTGTGGGACCGATGACTATAGCCTGTTTACTTAAAAATACGATAGACTGTTTCAAAAGATCGCAAATTTAATAATTAAATCAATAGCTTTAATCTGCTAACTTCTGTGGATGAAAAAGCCTAAGCGTCCATACAGATTTGGTATAATTTTTCTGTTACTCACTGTACCTCCAATAGGAGCTACACAACTAGGTTGGTATTTACATGACATGCAAACCGGATTTGATTATGGTATGATTGTAGGAACAATATCAGTAATTTATGCTGCTTACTTAATGTATGAAAAAAAATGGAGAGAAGAAGACGAAGATTAATTTATGGAAAAAATAATTTTTTTTGGACTAGTAATTCCTATAATGGCCTATGTTTTATATTTAGGGGGAATGGCCATAATGAACGGCTTTAAATCTAAAGAAGCTAATAGAGTTGAGAAAGAGGAAGCTCAAACTGAAAGTAGTGATACGAGCGAGATTTCTGCGGAACAAAGCGGGAATTTAAGTGATGAACTTACTAAATTGAATGATTTAAAAGAAAAAGGAATTATTTCTCAAGAGGAATTTGAAAAGGCCAAAAACAAACTATTAAATAATTAAATAGTTTAATCATGTTCAAGGGATTTAAAAAAAAATTTGTTAAAGTAAACAAGGGTAAAATATTTTGTAGATTTAAAGGTAACGGTCCGCCCTTATTGCTACTTCACGGATATCCACAATCACATATAATGTGGCACAAGACTGCCCCAGAACTTAGTAAATATTTCACAGTAATAGTCGCTGATCTTAGAGGATACGGGGATAGTTTAGTTTTGCCTGGTGGAAATAATCATAAGAATTATTCTAAAAGAGAAATGGCAAAAGATATGGTTCAGTTGATGAGTAAATTAACTTTTAAAAAATTTTTTGTTGCTGGACATGATAGGGGTGGAAGAGTTGCACACAGAATGGCAAGAGATTATAGAAACAAAATTATGGCTTTAAGCGTATTAGACATTTGTCCAACTCTCGATATGTACGAGCATACAGATATGAAATTTGCAAAAGGATATTTTCATTGGTTTTATTTAATACAACCCGCACCTTTACCGGAGAAAATGATAATGGCAGATCCTAAAAGATGGCTACATAGTCGGTTTAATAGGTCATCTAAACTTGCGATTGGAAAAGTTGAAGATGAATATTTTAGAGCTTTTAAACAAAATAAAAGAATTCACGCAACATGCGAGGATTATAGAGCTGCGGCGACTATAGACTTAGAGCACGATAAAAAAGATAGAAATAAAAAATTAAATATTCCTATTCAAGTTTTATGGGGAAAAAAAGGAGTAGTTGGAAAGCAGTTTAATGCGATTAAAATTTGGCAAAAATATACAAACAAAAAAATTTATGGTGCAGAAATCAATTCAGATCATTTTATTCCAGAGGAAAGTCCTAAACAAACTATAAATCACTTAAAAAAATTTTTTTTAAAAAATGTTAAAAATAATTCCAAATAAAAAAAATATTGGAGCAGAAATAATTGTAAATTTAAAAGATATTACAACTAAAGATATTTTAAAAATTAAGAAAGCACTGAATAAATATGGAATGTTATATTTTAAGGAACAAAAATTAACTTCTAAACTTTATATAAAGTTTGCAAAATATTTTGGAAATTTAGCTAACTACCCAAGATTAAAAGGTTTAAATAAAAAATTTCCTCAAATTACAGTAGTGCAAAGAAAATCAACTGATAAAGGACCAAGTTTTGGTGAACAATTTCATACAGACTCCATTTATACAAAAAAGCCACCAAGATTTACAATGTTGTTATCAAAACTTGTGCCAAAAAAAGGGAAAGCTAATACAGAATTTTGTTCTCAATATCTTGCTTATAAAGAACTACCAAATTCAATAAAAAAAAAAATTAAAAATCTTAAAGGAAATTATTCCTCAGAAGGTCCAATTTCAATTACAACAAAAGAAAGAGTAAAGGAAAAAGGAAAAAAAATTAAAGAACTCAAATCTTCACACAAAATAATAAAGAAAATTAGTTCAAATTATTCTATTTATTGTAGTCCAGGACATTTTGTTAATTTTAATTCAAAGATAAAAAATCAAGAAAAATTAAAAATATTTTTATTTAATCATCAAAAAAAAAAAAAGTTTCAATTTTCATTGCCATGGGAAAAAAACCAATTAGCTATATGGGATAATAGATCTATGCTTCATCAGGCAACACCTTTTAAAGGTAATAGGATTATGCATAGAATAACAATCAAATAATTTATGTTCACAATTTTTTTAGGACTTACACCATTTATATTTATTACATTTGTAGGTTTTGTATTTGGTAAATTAAAAATTTTAGATCTCAATCATGCTAAAATTCTAAATCTTTTTTTGTTCTATGTTGCAGTTCCAGCATTAATTATTCAGTTGATTGCACAAAATGAAATTGAACAAGTAGATTTCAAACAAATTTTCTCTTATCTTATTATGCAATCAATATGTGGGATTATTGCTTATTTAATTACTTCTAAGTATTTCAAAAGATCAATTCCAGAGTCTATTATTTGGGCTTTAACAGTTGCATTATCAAACCATGTGACTTTGCTTTTGCCAATAACAGAAATTTATTTTCGACAAAATGTAATCACACAAGTTGCAAGTATTATATTAATGGATGGAGTAATTTTATTATCTGTAATTGCTTTTTTCCTAGAATTATCTACAAAAAAAAACTTAAATTTAATTACTTTTATTAAAAATTTAATTTTAAACCCATTTATTCTCTCAATAATTGTTGGTTTATTATTTTTATTATTAAATTTTAATATTGATCAAACACCAATAGAGTATACTTTGTCTAAACTTGCAGCATGCGTCTCACCAGTTGGATTGTTTGCAATTGGGATTATTCTTTCATTTTACACCAAAGATGTAATTAATAAATTTTCTGTTTCTATATCAATTTTAAAATTAATTGTTTCTCCAATTATTTTATTATTGATTGGACTAGTTTTTTTTAATGCAGGATTGCCAGCTGAAATACCAGGTGCTTTCTTTGTGAGTGTTGCACCTTGTGGAGTTACTTCTATAGTTTTATGTGCTGCTTATAATGTGAGTCCTAAAAATATAATAAAAGCAATTTTTGTTTCTACAATTGCATCTATAGGGACTATATTTTTTGCAATTAAGTATTTAACTTTATAACAATTTATTTAGAGGACTAACTTCTCCAATTTTAAAAATAATAGCATCTTCTTTATTAAAACCATATTTTTCAGCACCATCTTTAAATCTAATTGGTGGTTCCATAATTGGCTCAAATGACAAAACAAATGTTCCCCAATGCATTCCTAATACTTTTCTACTTTTTAGGTCTTGTGCAATATTCAAGGCTTCTTCTGGTGTAGTATGATAAATAGTTTTATCAAACATTGGTTTGAAATTATAAGCTCCAATATTGATCATTGTCAGATCTATAGGACCGTATTTTTCTCCTAGTTTTTTGTAGATTTCTCCATATCCAGTGTCACATGCGAATAAAATTTTGTTATTTTTATATTCTATAAGAAAATTACCCCACAAAGTTTTATTAGTGTCTGTTAAACTTCTCTTTGACCAATGAACTGCAGGAAGTAAAGAAATTTTCAAATTCTCATTTATAATTATTTGATCATACCAATCCATTTCATTTACATCTCTATATCCTTTAAAATATTTACCAAGATTTAGAGGTGTTAATACTTTTGCACTCTTAAAAGGAAAATTTCTAATTGTTGACATGTCCTGATGATCGTAATGATTATGAGTGAGTAAAAAAATATCCGTTTTAGGTATCTCGTTTAATTTTATTGCAGGATTAGTAAATCTTTTTGGACCAAAGATTAGTGGTCCAGCGTTCTTTGAAAATACAGGATCTGTTATAATTGTAGTTCCACCTAATTTTATAAGGTATGTCGCGTGACCTATCCAAGCAATATAATCATCATCTTTATATTTTTCTAAATCAGCTAATACTTTTTCTTTTTTAATCACATGTTCTTTTGGATAAGATAAATCAACTTTTTTTCTCAATTTACTGAAAGTTCTATAAGAAAATTTTCCTGACCTAGATATTATTACTGGAGATCCTTTTGGATTTCTGAAAGTGCCATCAGGTAAATGATGATAAGGTCTTTCTTTCATATTATTTTTTCTTCTCCATCAACCATAAGCTATTTCCCGCAAGAAAATATATTTTTCCATTAACCGGGTGAACTTGTATGTCTCTTATTCTCCCAACTTTATCTTTAAAAACAATTGTTTCTTGAATGTTAGATAAATTTTGAAAGTTTAATTTTCTCATTGATTTATCTTTTAAAGAAGTAATGAGCGCTTCGCCATTCCATTCATGAAATTCTTTTCCATTATAAATAGTTATGGCACTTGCAGCTATTGAAGGTACCCAATATTGGATTGCTTTGGTAAAACCTGGTTTCCATTTAGGTCCAATCTTTGACCCTGAATAATTTGTTCCGCCCCAACCTAAAATTTTCCAACCATAATTTTCTCCTTTTTTAATTTCACCAAACCAATCACCACCTTTTGCACCATGGTTGCTTGCATAAATTTTTCCATCAAAAGGAGAATGAGTTAGACCTTGAGGATTTCGAACACCGATTTGATAAATTTCTGGTAACCAATCTGATTTCCCCTCGAATTTAGGGTTATCTTTTGGAATACTACCATCTAAATGAATTCTGATAATACTTCCAGGGTGATTTGCTGGATCTTGAGCAATCATGCCACCACCTCTTTCACCAGTGGATGCAAAAAGATAATTATCTTTTATAGCTAGTCTTGAACCAAAATGATAACCAGATTCTATTGGTGGTTCAGCTTGAAATATATTTTTAAAATCTAAATTTTTTTTATTTAATTCAGCTTTTGCAATCGAGGTGCTTGTTTTCCAATTCCCTCTATTTTCTGAATAAGAAATCCATAAGTGATTATTTTGGTAAATAATATCTAATAAACCTCCCTGTCCGTGAACAAAATAATTTAAGTTATGTTTAACTTCATAAACTTCTTTAGAAATAATATTTACTATTTTTATTTTTCCGGTTTTTTCAGTGATAATAAGCTCTTCATTATTTATAAAAGACGATCCCCATGGCTCATTTAAATTTGCCAATTTCTTAAAAGTAAAATTTTCAGAAAAACTTTTTGATGAAAATAAAAAAAAGAAAAATATAGAAAAAAAATATTTGATCACTTTATGAAAGTTTAGATCTACCACCATCAACAGCAATTATTTGGCCTGTAACCCAAGAACTATCTTCTGTTAGTAAGAATTTAGCAAGAGCAGCAGAGTCTTTACCTTCTCCCAATCTTTTAAGAGGATGTGCTTTTGCAATACCTTCAGCTATAGCAGTATTTTTTAACATTGGTTCTGCTATTTTAGATTTTGTTAAACTTGGTGCCACACAATTTACTCTTATGTTTGGAGCAAATTCAGCTGCAAGAGAAACCGTTAAACCCTCAACAGCTGCTTTTGTTGAAGCTATTATTGCATGATTTGTAAAACCTCTTTGAGCAGCAACAGTTGAAAATAACACTATTGAACCTTTATTTTTTTTTAAACTTTCCTGATATCCTTTAATAGCTTCTACAGCAGAATAAAGATTAAGTTTCATACATTTTTGAAAGTCTTGTTCATTTACCATTCTTAATGGTTTTAGATCAATAGAACCTACACAATATGCTATGCCTTTAATTTCAGAAATATCTGATTTAACTTTTTCTATAAACCCATCCTCTAAAACATCTGCAACTGTATGTGAGCATCCAAGTTTTTCAGAGACAGAGCCAAGTTCACTTTCATTTCTTCCAACTAAATGAATATCGTTTCCAGAGTTTTTTAATTGTTCCGCTAAACTTGATCCTATAGAACCTGTCGCACCAAAAATTACATATTTTTCTGACATAAAAAATTTTATTAGTTATATTTAACTATGAAGTTATTTTTTATACTTGGTAATCAATTATTTCCAACAAAATACCTAGACCGCTTCAAAAAAGACCACCTATTTTTTATGGCTGAAGATAAGGGTTTATGCACTTATGAAAAGCATCATAAGCAAAAAATTTTATTATTTCTATCCTCAATGCGTTCTTATGCAGATGGATTAAGAAAAAACAAATTTAAATTAGATTATTTTAAAATCGAAGAAAAAGAATTTAATGATGATTATTTAAAAAAACTAAAAAAAATAATTACACAAAAAAAAGTAAAAGAAATTTCAAGTTTTGAAGTAGAGGATAAATTTTTTGAAAAAAAAATTTCACAATTTTTAAAAAAAGAAAAAATACACTGGAATGTTATTCAAACTCCTATGTTTTTAAATTCAAGAGCTGAATTTAAAAATTATTTAATAAAATCAAAAAAACCTTTTATGGCAACTTTTTACAAAGATGTTAGAAAAAAATCAGGAATACTGATGGGTTCAGATGGTAATCCAATCGGTGGTAAATGGAGCTTTGATGAAGATAACAGAAACAAATTACCCAAAAATATTTCCATCCCTAAATTTCCAAAAATCAATGAAACCATTCACACAAAAAAATTAAAGCCTATTATTGAAAAAGAATTTAAAAATCACCCAGGAAGTACAAATAATTTTTGGTTTGCAACAGAATACGAAGATGTAGTTAAACTTTTAAATTTTTTTATAAAAGAAAAATCTAATCTTTTTGGTGACTATGAGGATGCAGTTGATCAAAAGGACAATATTTTATTCCATAGTGCATTAAGTCCTTATATAAATTTAGGTTTAATTACTCCTGAATTTGTTATTCAAAAAGTTCTAGACTTTCACAAGAAAAATAAAATCAGAATGAATTCTTTAGAGGGCTATATCCGGCAGGTTATTGGTTGGCGAGAATTTATGCGTGGAATTTATCAGTCGTATTCACAAGAAATGGAAACCGGAAATTTTTTTAAACAAAATAGAAAAATGAAAAGTTCTTGGTATGATGGGACTACTGGTCTTCCACCTTTAGATTATGCAATTAAAAATGCCGTTAATCATGGTTGGTCACATCACATTGAAAGGTTAATGATTTTATCAAACATTATGAACCTTTGTGAAATCAAGCCGACAATTGTTTATAAGTGGTTTATGGAGATGTTCGTAGATTCTTCAGACTGGGTAATGGTTCCCAATGTATATGGAATGGGATTGTTTAGTGATGGAGGAATTTTTGCAACCAAACCTTATATCTGTGGATCTGCATATTTTATGAAAATGATGGACTTTAAAAAGGGTGATTGGTGTAACATTATGGATGGTTTGTACTGGAGGTTTATTGATCGAAATAGAAAATTTTTTTTAAAAAATCCTCGTTTATCGATGATGGTAAGGATATTTGATAAAATGAAATCTGATAGAAAAAAATTGATTTTATTAGAAGCTGATAAATTCATTAAACAAAATACAATTTGATGAAAAAAGAAAATTTACCAACCAAAACTTGCCCAGTTTGTAAAAGACCATTTACTTGGCGAAAAAAATGGAAGTTGAATTGGGAGAGAGTAAAATATTGTTCCAAGAAGTGTTCTAAGCTAAGTTAAGCTAAGTGAATATTATAGTATTACAGCATATTAAAATAGAAGACCCAGGTTACATTAAAGATTTAATGTTATCTGATGAATTAAATTTAACTACAATTGAGTTAGATGAAGGTGAAAAAATACCAGAAGATTTAACTAAATTTGATGGAATGTTTTGTATGGGCGGACCGATGGATACCTATATGGAAAAGGAATACCCATGGCTAATTGAGGAAAAGAAAAAAATTAAAGAGTTCGTTGTAGATTTAAAAAAACCTTATTTAGGTTTTTGTTTGGGTTGTCAGCTTTTAGGAGAAGTAGTTGGTGGTAAAGTTGTTAAATCAAATCCAGCAGAAATTGGGATTATGGATATCAATTTTTCTAAAAAAAAAGAAAAAGATAATTTGTTTTCACAGTTTCCTGATAAAATAAAAAGCTTACAATGGCATTCTTATGAGGTTCAGGGAATTGAAAACAATAATGATATAACTTTACTGGCTTCCTCACCGATTACTAAATATCAAATTTTTAAATATCAAAACCACGCTTATGGAATTCAATTTCACATAGAAATAAAAGATACTACAGTAAATGAATGGGGATGTGTTCCTGAATATAAGAAAGCTTTGGAAGATCAGCTTGGTAATGGCGCATTAGAAAAGTTTGATCAATCAGCAAAAGATAATATGAATGACATGAATAATTATTCTACAATTCTTTATAATAATTTTAAAAAACTTCTATGATTTATATAAAGGCTGAAATACCCAAAGAGTTAAACCATATAGATGATGAACTAAAAGCAATCTATCACAGTAAAGATACAGTTTGTTTTTACATCTTTAAATCAAGAGAAATAAGAAATGAATTTGTAGAAAAAACAAAGGGTATGGATAAAACTGAGTGTGAAGAAATATATAAAAATTATGAATAATAAAATTTTTGAATGGGCAGGGGTTATAACTGCAATATTATATTCTTTATTTGTCGCTTTAAACATAGGCATAGAATTTTTTGGTTTTTGTTTATTACTTCTGTCAGCAATTTTAATTGGAATTTGGGCTTATAGAGGTGGTCATAAAGGAATTTTATTTTTGCAATTTTTTTATGCAACGGCTGGAATTATCGGGATGGTTCGATGGTTTTAGTTAAAAGTTGAAACAATTTTGGGAATATAATTTTTAAAATTAAAAAATCCTTTATTACAGTATTGCCATGCTAATTGATCAAGATTTCTAAATAAAAAATCTATTTTTAAATTATTTGAATTTATAAAATCTAAATTTTCACCTACGGTTGGATATAAACCGTAACAATTTTCAATATTTGTTATTTCACTTATATCAATAGCCTGGCAATTAATAGATTGATCTTTTAATCTTTTTTCTTGGTCTTCAATTAATAGAGACTTAAATTTAACTAGTTTTTCACAAAGTTTTATAGATCTATTTCCATTTTTGTTAGAAACTAAGTAAATTTTCTTAAAGTTATTATCTTTAAAGTCAGTGATTTCAAATGAGAGATTATTTTCAAAAATTAGAAGATTTTTTTCTTCAATATTTTGTGGATTATTAAAATCTTGTTTTACTATTTGATAAGATTTTTCAGATATTTTTGGGGTAGCATTTTCATTTAATTTTATATTTTTAAATCTATTGTTAGTGAATTTTTTAATATTCCATTCACTGGCGAGGTAATGTTTTCCTTGAGTTTGAACACCCGCGACCCATCGCCATCCAAGAGTATTTGATGCAGCATCTCCATCATAAAGATGTTGCATAAAAAATTCTGCACCTAATTGCCAAGGCAATTCTAAAGTAAAAATCCAAATACTAGCAAGCCACATTCTTGTGTGATTATGTAAATAGTTGTTCTCTTTTAGTTCGTTTACCCACTCATTAAAGCAATCTATGTTTGTTTTTCCTTCAATTGCAGAAAGATATACTTGGTTATCTTGAAATTCATTTTTGATTTGATTTAATTCTACAAGATAATCTGTCCAAACATTTGGTCTTAGTTCTAACCAACCTTTCCAATAAGTTCGCCATAGAACTTCTTGAATAAACTTTTCATTTTTTGAAAAAGAAAATTTACTTAGCGCTTTCTGAATGACTTCTTGTTCATTAATAACTCCGTGAGTTATATATGGTGACAAACAAGATATATTGGTTCTGTTTTTAGGACCAAAATCAAAATTTCTTAATTTTGAATACTCTGCAAGATTATTATCAACAAAATTATTTAATTGATTTAAGGCCTTGGCCCTTGAAGCTTCAAATTTCATTTTGAATTATTTTGATTTTTTTTTCTTCAGACCTAATTTGTCACTATGTCTTAATCTTAAAACAACAATTGCTCCAGCAATTAGCAAAATTGCTACTGCTTCATAAACAAGTGCAGTAGGGTCCATTTCTTTACCTTGCAAAATAATAAATCGCGCAAGTGCTGTTATTGCAATAAGAAGTGGAAGGGTAATACTTATAGATTGTTGACTCCAAAAAACTCTTACCATTGCTAGAACTTCTAAATATAGAAACATTAAAAGTAAATCTGCTAGCGTAATTGATTGGTTAGTGAACATGTTTTTAATTTCAATCCCAACAGCAATCACCGTACTGACTAAGATAATAACCATTAATGCCAACTGCAAGTTTTTTGCTATTTTATCCATTATTTATCTTTACTAAAAGGTAGCCATTTTTCAATTGCAGATTTTAAGGGACCATCATAAGGAATTGAATAAGAGTTTGGATTTGGACTAGTTAAAACCTCAATTCCTTTTGAAAATACAAATATAAACACTACTACAAAAACTATGACCATGATTTTAAAAGGATCAAAATTTTTTGTTTGAAAAACACTTGCGGACTTAGCTTCTGCTTTATGGAATTGTTTAAAGGTCATGTAGACAGCAAATATTAAACCAATATGAGCTAAAAAAAGTCCAGCCCATCCAAATGCAAAAGTTGTATATGAGAATACATATAGACTAAACACTGTAGTCCATATAAAACTTAAAACTAATAGAATTTGTAGTCTAACGGTTTTTGGGAGTGCGCGTAGGTCATTTTTACTATCGTCAAATAAAATATTCGCAGCATCTATCATCCAGTTCTTTAGCGATTCCATTAACCTAGGATATAATTTTTATTAATTTAAACAAATGTCAATTTGTCCTAAACAATCTATGAACGAAGTTTTTTTTTGTGAAATTTAATAAATTTTTCCACATTTGATTTATCAAATGATCTATTTTCCTCAAATGAGACCTTCTTCATTGAATAGGCACTACTACTAGTAACTCTTGATTGAATTGTAATATTACCTTTATATAATTTAAGCTTAACTGAGCCGTTAACTTTACTTCTTTTTAAATCAACAATTTTCTGAAGTTTAAATCTTTCTTTTGAGTACCAATAACCATTATAAATCAACTCAGAATATCTAGACATTATTCGATCTTTCTTATGCATGGTTTCTTTATCCAAAGTAACAGATTCAACGGCTCTATGAGCATTGATTAATAGAGTTCCACCAGGTGTTTCATATACCCCTCTAGATTTGATTCCTAAAAATCTATTTTCTACTAAGTCAACTCTTCCAATTCCATTTTTACCAGCTAAATAATTCAATTTTATTAATAATTTTGCAGGTGACATTTTTTTTCCATTAATTCCAACAGGATCACCATTTTTAAAATTAATAGTAACAAATGAAGGCTTGTTAGGAGCTTTTTCTGGAGAAACTGTTCGCTGAAAAATAAATTCTGGTGCAGAATTTTTTGGATTTTCTAAAATTTTACCTTCAGTTGATGTATGAAACAAATTGTCATCAACAGAGAAAGGAGATGCACCTTTTTTATCTTTAGGAATAACTATTCCATGTTTTTTTGCATAATTAATTAAATCTGTTCTAGATTTTAATTTCCAAATTCTCCAAGGAGCTATAATTTTAATTTTAGGTCCAAAATAATGATAGCCTAATTCAAATCTGACTTGATCATTACCTTTTCCAGTTGCTCCATGAGATACTGCATAAGCTTTAAATTTTTTAGCAACTCTAATCTGATCTTTTGCAATAAGAGGTCTAGCAATTGATGTTCCTAACAAATAGACACCTTCGTAAATTGCATGTCCTCTAATCATTGGATATACATAATCTTTTACAAAAGTATCTTTTAAATCTTGAATAATAATATTTTTAACACCAAATTTTTTAGCATTGTTTATAATTTTTTTTCTATCTATTTCTTGACCAATGTCCGCGGTATAACAAATTACTTCTGAATCATAGTTTTCTTGAAGCCATTTTAAAATTATTGAAGTATCCAGTCCGCCGGAGTAGGCAAGGACAATTTTATTTTTTGATTTCATTTTTAAGTGCAGGCTTTTTTTGCTGCGTTATAAGCTTTAGTAAACCCAAGTAAAGAATAATCATCAATTGTTTGAGATCCTTTTTGATCATACCCCATGATCATAATTCTTGATCCTTTTTTCATTCTATTAATCATTTTAATTTCAATTTTATTGTCTGCAATCCAAGCAAATCCCTGCTCTTTGATATCAAATTTAAATTTACTTTTTCCAGAAGTAGCTAATACAGAATTTTTATTATTAAATTCATATCCAGGAGTAACACTTACTTCGTTTGAAATGTTGTCCTCTGGTCTAAAAGTTACGAAAAGTTTTGCCTTCCTTTTGTTTGATTTTGGTGACTGAAGTTTAGGTAATGATTGGGCAAAACATACTTTGCCACTTGCCTCATATGCTACCAATGTTTCCCAATCTTTATATTTTCCAATTTTTTCTACTTCTTGAGCAAATAATTGACTGGTGCTTAAAATAAAAATTGTTGAAATTATAAGTTTTTTAATTATGGGCATGGGTTTGGGTAAATTGTTTGTACTTTGTTAATTTCTTTAATGACATCATCAGACAGATTTACATTTACACTTTCTATATTTGTTTTCAACTGCTCCATTGTAGTTGCTCCAATAATTACACTAGTCATAAAGTCTTGTTTTTCACAAAATTTTATAGACATTTGACTCATATCTAGACCATATTTTTCACTTATCTTATAATAATGTTCAACGGCTTCTTCAGTTTTGGGTTTTCTATAACGAGTCCAAAAATCAAAATCTCTTTCCATTCTAGATCCTTTTGGAAATTGTTTATTTCTATATTTGCCAGATAAATATCCACTTGCTAGTGGAGAGTAAGCTAAGCAACCAATTTGTTCTCTAATGGATACTTCTGCCAAACCAACTTCATAAGATCTATTTAATAAGCTGTACGGATTTTGAATTGACATCATCCTTGGCAAATTTTTATCTTTAGATAGTTGCAAGTAATTTAAAACACCCCAAGGAGTTTCGTTAGATAAACCAACGTATCTAATTTTGCCTTGCTTAATGTAATTATCTAATTCAGATAACACATCTTCAAATTGGTTCCATTCATTATCTTCGTGGACATAACCAAGTTTACCAAAATTATTTACATTTCTTTCAGGCCAGTGAAGTTGATATAAATCTAAATAATCTGTTTTGAGTCTTTTAAGGCTATTATTTAACGCAGATTCTAAATTTGGACCTGTAAAACTATTTTTTCCACCTCTCAAATAGTCTCTTGAAGGTCCTGCGACTTTTGTAGCAAGAATGACTTTGTCTCTTTTTTTTGTTTTTTCAAACCAATTACCAATAATTTCTTCGGTATCACCGTAAGTTTCTTTACGTGGTGGGACAGCATATAATTCTGCAGTGTCCCAAAAATTTACTCCTTGATCTAGAGCAAAATCCATTTGTTGAAATGCTTCAGGTTCAGTATTCTGCTCACCCCAAGTCATAGTACCGAGACAAATTGTACTAACATCGAGATCTGAATTGCCTAATTTTTTGTAATTCATTTGAAAAATAAGTTAAAATTTTGTTTATCTTTTAAGGTATCTTGAATAATTAGTAAAAGAATATTATATATAAGACATTATGGAATATGACAAAAATGGAATACTAAACAGAGCTAAAGCTGCTCAACAAACTGCTGCTGTAATGGACGAAGGCTTGAGAGCCTATATGCTTAAAGTATATAATTATATGGCAACAGGAATTTTATTAACAGGCATAGTAGCATTACTCACTTTTAAAATGTCGGTTGTGACTAATGATGCAGGGTCTATTGTGGGTCTAACTCAGATGGGTAATGCGATTTATCTATCAGGTTTAAAATGGTTAGTAATGTTGGCACCATTAGGAATAGTATTTTACATGAGTTTTGGGATTAATAAGATGAGCGCCTCAAAAGCTCAAACCACATTCTGGGTTTTTGCAGGTTTGATGGGGCTATCATTATCTTCAATTTTACTAGTTTACACTGGTATGAGTGTTACTAGAGTTTTCTTTATTACTTCAGCTACTTTTGGAGCAATGAGTATCTACGGATACACAACTAAAAGAGATTTAACGAAATTAGGATCTTTTTTAATGATGGGATTAATTGGAATTATAATAGCTTCTATAGTTAACATCTTTATGAAATCATCAATGATGTATTTTGTTATATCTATTTTAGGAGTTTTAATATTTGTCGGCCTGACTGCATATGATACTCAAAAAATAAAAAACATGTACACAGCTTCAGACACAGGCGAAATAATGGGTAAAAAAGCTGTGATGGGTGCTCTTACATTATACTTAGACTTTATAAACTTATTTATAATGCTTTTGAGATTATTTGGACAAAGAAGATAATTTTATTTCTGAAGTTTTTTCCAATTAGTACCTTTTAATAAAGTTTTAAGTTCATAGGAATTTCTTAATATTTTTCCATTTGTATCGGTAATTAAATATCTAAGATTTTTATTTTTTGGTTTAAAATTTTTACAAATTTTATATAGCGCATTTTCAGTAGCGTTTCTAAAAACACTAAAACTTACCTGTTTACTTGAAATACTAAGACCATAGTCTTTCCATGAACCCTCTGAAACCATTTTTGCATATAGGTCTAAAATAATTTTAAGCTCTTCTCTTTCAAAAAAATGCTTTTCCTCTATTCTATTAGATGGATTATTAACTACTAATTTTAAATTACTACGCATCAATTTTATATTTATTTATTAAAGGAACTTGAAAACCTGTAAATACTATTGTTATGGGCAACATACCCCAAACTTTAAAATTAACCCAAAACTCTTCTGTTTGTGTTCTCCAGATAAATTCATTTAATAAAGCAAGACCAAAGAAAAAAAACATCCATCTTCTATTGAGAATTTCCCACCCAATATCGCTTAGTGGTATTGATTTTCCCATAATTTTTTTCAGAACAGGTTCTTTTGTGAAAAATTTCCCAAAATACAATGCTAAAGCAAACATAATATTAATAATTGTTGGCTTTAAGTAAATAAATATAGGGTCATTAAAATAAATTGTTAGTCCCCCAAAAAATGTAATTAAAATTCCACTAACAAGTGGCATTGGAGGAATTTTTTTCTCAAAAAACCAAACAACTGCTAATGCTACTAAAGTTGCAACTATTAGTGGAGGAATTGCAACTGATAAATTTTTATCATTATTATAATAATAGAAAAAAAATATTGCTAAAGGACCAAAATCAGTAACAAATTTTAAAAAAGATTTATTCACTAAAAAGATATTAACATATTTGCCACATCACAAAACATTAATCTTTTTAGCATTGATTTTTATTTTGAAATACCCATACTAAGTACAATGCCAATTCAAAAAGCAAAATTTTCAATCGGAGATATTGTAAAGCATAAACACTTTGAATTTAGAGGAGTGATTTACGATGTTGACTTTGAATTTAATAATTCAGAGGAATGGTACCAATCAATTCCAAAAAACGTTAGACCAAGAAAAGATCAACCTTTTTATCATCTTTTAGCGGAAAATGATGAGATTACATACGAAGCTTATGTCTCTGAACAAAATCTGCTAATGGACGATTCTGATGAGCCTATAAAACACCCATTAATTGAGGAAATTTTTTCAGGGAAAAAGGGTTCAAGCTATTTTAAGCTGTCAAATTAAGATTATCACTATTCAAACACATTTAGCTCAAATCTAGGCCATATAAATTAGCTATTTTTAATCATCATCTGATCAAGAGTGTTAAACGTTAATTTCAATCTATTTATCTCCCCTCTGCATTCTTGATCAGATATCTTTTTCGTAATAGAAAACCGTTAAAAAAATTCTAAAATAAATTATGTTTAAAATATTCGAACCAAACAAAATTTTTCAATTTACTTCTAGGGCGCCTAAGTATGTTCTGTTTTTATTTGTAGTTGTGTTATCAGTTGGATTGGTTGAGGCATTAGTGCTTTCTCCAGAAGATTATAAGCAAAGTGATGCTGTAAGAATTATGTATGTTCATGTACCTTCAGCATGGATTTCACTTGGAATATTTACTTCAATAACTTTTTTATCTATTTGTGGTTTTATCTTTAAAAATAAAAATTTTTTTTTAATATCAAAAAGTTTAGCGCCATCAGGATTTGTATTTAATTTAATTGCATTGGTTACTGGTTCTATTTGGGGTAAGCCAACTTGGGGCACATGGTGGGCTTGGGACGCAAGAATTACATCAATGTTAATTTTGTTATTATTCTATGCAATGTACTTAATTGTATGGAGGATTTACGATAGTGAGGAAAAAGTTTATAAAATTTCAACTATCATAACAATTATGGGAATTATTAATGTTCCAATCATTAAATACTCTGTTGATTGGTGGAACACTCTTCACCAGCCAGCATCAATCAATATTTTATCAAAAAGTTCCATTCATTCCTCTATGCTATACCCTTTATTGATAATGACTGCGGCATTTGCTCTTTTTTCATTGTTAATTTTCTTGATGAAATATAATACAGAACTGATAAAAATTAAAAATAAAGGCTTAGATAGATTATGATAAATGAATTATTTTTTATGAATGGATACGCAGTATATGTGTTATCGGCTTTTGGCTTTACTCTTTTAAGTTTCCTTAGTCTATATTTGGTAACTAAAATTCAATTTGTAAAAGAACAAAATAGATTTGTTGCTAAATTTGGATCACTTAATGCTGAGAAAGCTCATTCTGCAAAATCTCAAAGAATAAATAAGGAAATTTTAGCTGAAGCAACAAATAATTAACTTTTAAACCATGTATGGTCGAAAAGTTAAATTGAGGTTTTTGTTTATTGTAATTGTCTTAATTACTTTAATTTTAACAATATTTTTAATTTTAAAATCTTTAGAGGAAAATGTTGTTTATTTTCAATCACCCACTGAAATCAAATCCTTAACAGAATTAAAGAATAGTAAAATTAGAGTTGGGGGTATGGTCAAAAAAGGTTCAATTGAAATTAAATCTAATGAAGTTAATTTTGTTATTACAGATTATAAAAATGAGATTAGTGTAAGTTATTCAGGAGCAATTCCAAATTTGTTTGCTGAAGACAAAGGAGTTGTTGCAGAAGGTTTTTTAAAAGATAAAAATTTCTTTTCTGCTACAAAAATTTTAGCAAAGCATGATGAAAATTATATGCCACCCGAAGTAAAAGAAGCATTGGGGGATAAATAAATTGATTTATAGTCTAATCGGACATTATTCATTAATTCTTGGTCTAATTGCTGGTTTGGTATTATTTTATCTTTCATTTAAAAATTTTAAAAATTCAATTTTTTTAAATTCTAAAATATTGACATTCACATTTTTACAATTTTTTTTTGTTGTAATAAGTTTTTTATCTTTAGTGCTTTCTTTTATTGTTTCAGATTTTAGTAATGAGACAGTATTTAATAATTCACATACTACAAAACCATTATTTTATAAAATAAGTGGAACTTGGGGTAATCATGAAGGCAGTTTATTATTATGGTTATTAGTATTAACTTTATTTATTTTTATTTTCTTGTTAAGAACTAAAAATCAACCAGTTAAATATAAAATATTAACTTTAGTTTTTCAGCAATTAATAATTGTTGGTTTTTTTATTTTTTTAATAAAAACATCAAATCCATTTAATTATCTTTTTCCTGTACCTGAAGAAGGCTTGGGTTTAAATCCAATTTTACAAGACCCGGCTTTAGCAATTCATCCTCCTATATTATATTTAGGGTATGTGGGATCTTCAATTATTTTTTCTTCAGCTTTAGCTGCAACAAGTTTAAAAATGATATCTCCAAATTGGGCAGTTCATATTAAAAATTGGATCTTAATTTCATGGATATTTTTAACATTAGGAATTTTACTAGGATCAATTTGGGCCTACTATGAGCTGGGTTGGGGAGGCTTCTGGTTCTGGGATCCTGTAGAAAATGTTTCTTTAATGCCATGGCTTGCCTTAACAACTCTTTTACATTGTATTATGGTATTAGAGAGAAAATCTAGCTTAACTTCATGGATAATAATTTTATCTATCGCAACATTCACACTAAGTATGTGTGGAACATTTCTAGTTAGATCGGGTATTTTAAATTCTGTTCATACTTTTGCGAATGACCCTGAGAGAGGCTTATTTATATTAATTTTTTTATTTGTTTTAATTTTTTTATCTTTATTTATTTTTTTCTTTTTTCACAAAGATGAGAAATTAAATAGGCCAAGCTTTTCTTTTTTAAGTAAAGAAACTTCAATTTTAATAAATAATTGGTTTATGATGTATTTTTTATCAGTTGTATTAATTGGAACTATTTATCCAATATTTTTAGATATAATTTCATCTGAAAAAATATCAGTCGGACCACCTTTTTATCATAAGCTGATAATCCCATTTTTGATACCATTTCTATTAATGATGGCTATAGGACCAAAATTGAAATGGATAAAGTCTCGACTTAACGACAAAATATACTTAATTCTTTTGTTACTTGGATCTATTTTATTGGCATTTTTAATTTTAAAAAATTTTAACCAGAATTTTTTAATAAATACAATTTTGATATCGAGTGCTCTTTATTTATTTTTTGTTACGATAAGAGATTTTTTCATTCGTAAATTTGAAAATATTTCTCAAAATATTGCCCACTTTGGATTTAGTTTATTAATCTTAAGTATTCTATTTAACAACTTATTCTCAAGCGAAATAATTACCAATTTAAAAGTAGGTGAAACTTTTGATAATTCAAAAACAAAAATTATTTTTGAGAGTGTTGATCAAAAAAAAGAAAAAAATTATGATTCGATTATCGCTAATTTTAAAATTCAATCATCTAATGGAAAAAAAGATAAACTTTCCCCTGAGTTAAGAATTTATAATCAGCCAGTAATCGCAACAAGCGAGGCTGATATAAAAACAACCCTGATGTCAGATAAGTTCATGGTAATTAATTTAGTGCAAAATCAAGATTTTTTTAATGTAAGGTACCAGGTTAAACCTTTTATGTTATGGATATGGATATCAGTAATATTGATATCGTTTGGAGGCCTAATAAGTTTTTTAAAAAAAAGATTATGAAAAAAAAAATTCTACCTTTGTTTATGGTTATAGTCTTTGGATTTATTTTTATTGTTTTTTATAAAGGCTTGGAAGATTCAAATATTTATACTCCTGATACCAAAATTAAAAATAAGATTCCAATTTTCAAAACAAAAGATTTTTATTCAGGTGTGAGTTTAAATTCTTCAGATATTTTTAAATTTGATAAAAATTATCTATTAAATATTTGGTCTTCATGGTGTGTACCATGTAGACAGGAGCATCCATTATTAATGGAGCTAAGTAAAGAAAGTAAAATTATAATTGTTGGTATGAATTATAAGGATAATAAAAAAAATGCTCAAAGTTTTTTAAAAGAATTAGGAAATCCTTATGAAATGGTATTGGTTGATTTAGATGGGACAATTGCAATTGACTGGGGGGCGTATGGAGTTCCAGAGTCATATTTAATTTATAATAATAAAATTATAAAAAAATTTATTGGACCACTTAATCAACAATTAATTAATGAAATGAAATTATTAGTAAAATGAATTTTTTAAAAGTTACTTTAATTATTTTTTTAATATTTTCATTTAAATTTGTAAATGCTGATGAACAAGATAAAAGAAACCAAATTACTAAAAACTTACGGTGTTTAATTTGCCAAGGTCAATCAGTTTATGATTCTGATTCTGAATTTGCAAATAGTTTAAAAGTTTTGGTAGACAAAAAACTCAATGAGGGATTGTCAGAAGATCAAATTTATAAATATTTTAAAGATAAATATGGCGAATGGATATTGTACGAACCTGAATTAAATAAAAACACCTATATTCTTTGGTTATTGCCTGTATTCATTTTTCTAATTGGAGGTGCAATAATTGCAAAATCTTTTATAATTAAAAAATAAAACTATCCAATATGAATTTAAAAAGTATTTTTATAACTCTATTTTTTATTTTATGTTCCTTTTCTACTAGTGCAGAGGAACTAAATAATAATCAAAATACTGAGTTTAATGTTTATACTGGAGTGTTTGATTTTAGTGATGATGGGAAAAAATCAAATTTATTTGGTTTTCAACATCAAAATGAAAATTTAAACAGAGATACATTTTTAGGAAATCTTTCACCCGTAACGGGAGGACTCATAACAGCAGATAATGCTGCTTATATTTATACAGGTGTTCAGGCTCAATATAAAATTGGAGCTTTAAATTTTACTCCAAGTTTTACACCTGGATTGTACCATGAGGGTGATGGCAAAGATTTAGGGCATATAATTGAATTTAAGAGTGAATTACAATTTTCTTTTGATCTATCAAATAATAGTCTACTGGGTTTTTCATATAATCATATTTCCAATGCAAGTTTGGGAGACAAAAACCCTGGGGCAAATAGTTATATGTTTAATTTCTTCAAAACTTTTTAAAAGAAAAAGATCATGAATTTAAAAGACTGTCATAATTTTCAAGATTTTAGAGTATTAGCAAAAAAAAAACTTCCAGCTCCAATTTTTCATTACATTGATGGGGCTGCAGATGATGAAATCACTTATGCAAGAAATACAAGTGCTTTTGATGATGTTGATTTAGTTCCAAATGTCCTTAGAGGAGTGGAGAACGTTGACTTATCAACAACTATTTTTGGAAAAAAATTAGATCTACCTTTTTACTTAGCACCTACAGCTTTACAGAGATTATTTCATTATGATGGCGAAAGAGCTGTTGGTAAAGCTGCAAAAAAATTCAATACAATGTTTGGCGTTTCTGCTTTGGCTACGGTGAGTGTAGAGGAGATCTCCTCCATGATTGATACACCAAAAATGTTTCAGTTTTATTTTCATAAAGATAGAGGATTAAACGATTCTTGTTTAGAAAGAGCTAAAGCTGCAAAATTTGATGTAATGGCTCTAACTGTAGACACTATAACAGGAGGAAATCGTGAAAGAGATTTAAGAACCGGATTTACATCGCCACCTAAATTAACCTTATCAAGCTTGTTTAGCTTTGCAACAAAACCAATGTGGGGAATTAATTATTTGACTAAAGGAAAATTTGAATTACCTCATCTTCAAGATTATGTTCAAGAAGGAACGAGTACAAATACCTCAATTGGAAATTATTTTTCAACAATGCTCGATCAATCTATGAACTGGAAAGATGCGGAAAAACTTTGTGCCCAGTGGGGTGGTCATTTTGCTCTAAAGGGAGTTATGAGCGTAGATGATGCTAAAAGAGCGGTGGACATTGGATGTACAGGAATTATGGTTTCAAATCATGGAGGGAGACAACTTGATGGTTCCAGATCTCCATTTGACCAACTAGCAGAAATAGTTGATGCAGTAGGTGACAAGTTAGATGTGATTTGTGAGGGTGGTATTCATAGAGGAACACATATGCTTAAAGCATTATCAATAGGTGCAAAAGCATGTTCAGGAGGAAG
>CACEGO010000009.1 GCA_902559075.1 uncultured Pelagibacteraceae bacterium
AATATTATTTTTACAATTGATATGAAAGATAATCAGAAAATAACAAAACTTTTTTCTTCAAAAGCAAAACCATTAGTTGATAGATATAAATTTATTAAAGGATTTAATGAGGGATCTCTTGATTTTGTGTCTAAAAAAAAAGATGGAAAATCTATTTCAAACTTAAAAATTTTTAATTTTAAATTAAAAGAGCTTCCTACTTTAACAAAACTACTAAGCTTAGCCTCACTACAAGGAATTGCAGATATTCTTACAGGTGAAGGTATAAGATTTGACGAATTTGAAATGAAGTTTAATAATGAGGGAAATTTGATGACAATTGATGAAATTTATGCAATTGGTCCTGCCATTTCTATCTTAATGAATGGTTATGTTGAGAAAGATAAGTTAATTAGCCTTAGAGGAACATTGGTTCCGGCAACCACAATAAATAAAACTATAAGTAAAATTCCAGTTCTTGGGAAAATCTTAGTTGGTAAAAAAACAGGTGAAGGTGTTTTTGGTGTGAGTTTTAAAATTAAAGGTCCTCCGAAGGATCTTGAAACAACCGTTAATCCTATAAAAACTCTGACCCCAAGATTTATTACAAGAACTCTGGATAAATTAAAAAATAATTAACTTAGTTGAATTTTAATATGCCTTTTTTTTCCAATTGAAAGTTTTAGAAAACTATTTTTAAATAAATCTTGATCTATAATAAATTTTTCGTCTAAAATCACATCATCATTAATTTTTATTGCATTTCCTTTTATTAATCTTCTTATTTCACTCTTAGAATTTTCAAGTTTAGAAATTGCTATAAAATCAATTATATTAATTTTTTTTTCAATTAATTTTGCATCAATATTTACACTTGGTAAATTTGCCCCTAAGGAATTACTAGAGAAAGCCTCTCTCGCTGTATCTTGAGAATTTTTAGCAGCAATTTTTCCGTGTAGCATAGCCGTAGCCTCATTTGCTAGCAAAATTTTTAATTCATTAATATTATTATCTTTTAACTTATTTATTTCGTTTATAGTCAGTTCTGTAAACATTTTTAAAAATTTAAATACATCTCCATCATCAGTATTCCTCCAAAACTGCCAATAATCATAAGGAGATAAATATTTTTCATCCAACCATATTGCGCCGTTTTCAGTTTTTCCCATTTTGGCACCAGTTGCTAAAGTTATTAAAGGTGTTGTCAAACCATAAACTTGTTTATTTGAATATCTTTTTATCAGCTCTACACCATTAATAATATTACCCCACTGATCAGAACCACCAATTTGTAAAATACAGTTTTTATTTTTATTTAGTTCTAAAAAATCATATGCTTGTAAAATCATATAATTAAATTCCATATAACTTAAGGATTGTTCTCTATCCAGTCTTAACTTAACACTATCAAATGTGAGCATTCTATTAATAGTAAAATGTTTTCCAACATCTCTTAAAAAGGAAATATAATTTAAATTTTTAAGCCAAGTATAATTATTAACAAAAATTGGTTTAGTACTTGGATCATCATTATCTAAGTACTTTTTTAAAATATTTTTAATATTTTTAATATTTTTTTCTATTTCATTTTCAGTTAAAATTTTTCTTGTTTTATCTTTTCCAGATGGGTCTCCTATTCTGGTTGTTCCACCCCCAATTAATACTATTGGTTGATGTCCATTTTTTTGAAGTAATCTTAAGCACATGATTTGTAGCAAGCTACCAACATGTAGACTTTCTGCAGTGCAATCAAATCCTATGTAAGCTTTAATTTTTTCTTTATCCAGTAAATTTGATAAATCTACTTCATTTGTGCATTGATAGAAATAACCCCTATCTTTAAATTCTTTTAAAAATTTATTCATAAGATTATACTTACAATATACAAATTTTTTTAAAAATAATATCAATGAAAAAAAAAATATTTTCAGCTATTGGGCTAATGAGCGGAACTTCGATGGATGGAGTGGATTTATCCATTGTTAAATCGGATGGCTACAAAGAAATTTCTTTTATACAAGATGAATATTTTGAATATGACCCTAGCTTGTATGAGCAAATTGTATCTGTTAGAGATAAAGTCTTAAATACCGACGATTTACTCACTCATTCAAAGGAAATAGACCTTTTAGAGAAAAATATAACTTTTTTTCATGCTAAAATAATCAACCAAGTATTATCAAAATTTAAGCACCAAATAGATCTGATAGGCTTTCACGGTCAAACAATTCTTCATAATCCACAATCTAAAATTACCAAACAATTGGGAAACGGTAATTTATTATCTCAATTGGTGAATAAAACTGTAGTTTATGATTTTAGACAAGCAGATATTGAAAATAATGGTCAAGGAGCTCCACTTACTCCTATTTTTCATTATTTATTAGCTAATAAAATCGTTGATAAATACAAAATTGAACTTCCAATAGGAATTTTAAACATAGGTGGAATTTCAAACGTTACTCTTATTACAAGCTTCTCAAATAAAGTTGAAGACAATATGTTGGCACATGATATAGGACCTGGGAATTGTTTAATAGATGAGTGGGTAAGAAACAATTCAAAATTAAATTTTGATGAGAGTGGAAAAATAGCTAAATCAGGAAAAATTGATCAATTGATTTTAAATCAAGCAATAGAAAATTTTGAAATTAAAAATTATTCAAAAGCTTTAGATACGAAAGATTTTGATATATCTTTTGCAAGAGGTTTATCTTTAGAGGATGGATGTGCAACTGTTACCTATTTTACTGCAAAATTGATTTCAGATGCAATCAGAAAACTTAATAGAAAAAATTTTTCAAAAAAATATTTATTATCTGGTGGTGGAAGAAAAAATAATTTTTTAATAGATTGTATTATTGACAATCTTAAAGACAAAAATTCTAATCTTGATAAAATAGATAAATATGAGTTCAATGGTGATTATATAGAGTCACAAGCATTTGGTTATTTGGCAATAAGATCTTATTTAAATTTACCTATTTCTTTTAAAAAAACTACTGGATGTAGTAGTCCAACAGTAGGAGGAAAGATAGTTAAAAAATTTTAATAAAGAGCTGTTTCTTTTTTTATATATTTATCAAGACTTTTAATTAAAGCTATATCAGTTTTAGTAAAGAAATGATTTGCCTCTGTAATTATATCAAATTCAACTTTAATTCCTTTTTGAGCACTTAATCTATTGTCTAGTTCTTTAATATACTCAACTGGAACTAATTCATCTTTCTTTCCATAAACCACTAGCCCAGAAGTAGGACATGGAGATAAAAAAGAAAAGTCGTAAACATTAGGTTGTGGTGAAATCGCAATAAATCTATTTATTTCAGGTCTGCGCATTAATAACTGCATTGCTATTAATGATCCAAAAGAAAAACCCGATACCCAACATTGCGAGTTATCAAAGTTTTCTCTTTCAAGCCAGTCCAAAGCTGCTGCAGCATCAGCAAGTTCACCTTGGCCATTATCAAATTCTCCGTCACTTTTGCCAACACCTCTAAAATTTACTCTACAAACAGAGAAATCATTTTCCACAAAAGTATGAAAAGTATCTACGACAACTTTGTTATTCATAGTCCCGCCATATTGAGGATGTGGCTGTAAAACTAGTGCTATTGGAGATGTATTTTTTTTACTTTTAAAATATTTAGCCTCTAATCTTCCAGCAGGACCAGGTATAAATATTTCTAATATTTTATTGTCCATAAATGATATTGATTATTATTTTCAAAAAAAATGTAGGTTTATCACAAGTGAGCGACAAAATGGTAGTCTTTTTTTAATCTCTAAACTTGACCAATTTAGTCAGGTATGTATAAAAAGCCACATAATTAGAGTAAAAAATGAAACTAAGTTCAAAAAGCAGATATGCTGTAATGGCATTAGTAGATTTAGCAAGGTTTGATGATATCTATCCGGTATCGTTGAGAGATATATCTTTGAGACAAGGTATATCGCTAGATTACTTAGAACAAATTTTTTCAAAATTAAAAAAAAACGAAATTGTAAAAAGTATAAGAGGAACTCAGGGAGGGTATGTTCTTAATAAAAACCCGAACGATATTAAATTAACAAATATTTTTCACGCAGTTGATGAAAAAGTAAAAACTGTTCAATGTAAAAAAGAATCAAAAAGAGGATGTAATGGTAAAGCTACAAAATGTATTACTCACAACTTATGGGATGAGTTAGAAATTCATATTAATACATTTTTTGAAAATAAGAGTTTAGAGGATTTAATTAGAAATAATAAACAAACAAGAGTTTAAAATGGATAAAAGACAAAAAGAAATAGATAGTTTAAAAGATTATAAATATGGTTTTTCTACTGATATCGAAAATGTACAAGCTCCAAAAGGTTTAAATGAAGATGTAATAAAATTTATTTCTAATATTAAGAGAGAACCTAATTGGATGCTTGAGTTTAGATTGAAAGCTTTTGAAAGATTTAAAGTATTAAAAGAGCCTGATTGGCAAAAGCCCAAATTTCCAAAAATAGATTATCAAGATTTGTATTATTATTCAGCACCCAAAAGTATGAAAGATAAACCAAAGAGTCTTGATGAATTAGATCCTAAGCTTCTTGAAACATATAAAAAACTTGGAATTCCTCTACAAGAACAAGCTAGATTAAATGGAATAGCGGTCGATGCTGTTTTTGACTCAGTTTCTGTTGCGACTACTTTTAAAGAAGAGTTAACAAAACAAGGAATTATATTTTGTCCTATATCGGAAGCAATTCAAAATCATCCTAAATTAGTAAAAAAGTATTTAGGATCTGTAATACCAACTAGTGACCATTTTTTTGCAACTTTAAATTCAGCAGTTTTCACTGATGGTTCTTTCGTCTACATTCCAGAAGGCGTTAGATGCCCAATGGAATTATCAACTTACTTCAGAATTAACGCATCAAACACAGGTCAATTTGAGAGAACACTGATTATAGCTGATAAAGGAAGTTATGTTAGTTATTTAGAAGGATGTACAGCTCCTATGAGAGATGAAAATCAATTACATGCAGCAAATGTAGAATTGATTGCACTTGATGATGCTGAAATTAAATATTCAACAGTTCAAAACTGGTATCCAGGGGACAAAGATGGAAAAGGTGGTATTTATAATTTTGTAACAAAAAGAGGTTTATGCAAAGGTAAAAATTCAAAAATTTCGTGGACACAAGTAGAAACAGGGTCAGCAATAACTTGGAAATATCCAAGCTGTATTCTTAAAGGAGATAATTCAGTAGGTGAATTTTATTCTATAGCTATTACTAATAATCATCAAAAAGCTGATACAGGGACTAAAATGATACATCTAGGAAAAAACACTAAAAGTAAAATAATTTCTAAAGGAATTTCAGCTGGTAGTTCAGATATGACCTATAGAGGTTTGGTTGATATTTCATCAAAAGCTAATAGTTCAAATAATTATACCCAATGTGATTCTTTATTGATGGGTAATAAGTGTGGAGCTCATACTGTCCCATACATAAAAAATAAGAACTCAGAGTCGAATATTGCTCATGAGGCAACTACATCAAAAATTAGCGAGGAACAGTTACATTATTGTCAACAAAGAGGTTTAAATCCAGAGGAAGCTGTTGGATTAATTGTAAATGGTTTTTGCAAAGAGGTTTTACAACAACTTCCTATGGAATTTGCAGTAGAAGCACAAAAACTTGTAGGTATCAGTCTAGAAGGAAGTGTAGGTTAATGCTTAAAATAAATAATTTAAATGCAACAATTGATAAAAAGTCCATTTTAAATGGATTTTCATTAGAGATTAATCCTGGTGAAGTTCATGCAATTATGGGTCCTAATGGATCTGGTAAAAGTACATTATCAAATATCTTATCTGGAAAAAAAGGATATGAAGTTTCAGGAGAAGTTCTTTTTGAGGAAAAAGATTTATTTGAACTTGAAACAGAGGAAAGAGCTCATAAAGGTATATTCTTGGCTTTTCAATATCCACTGGAAATTCCAGGAGTAAATACTAATATATTTTTAAAAACTTCCTTAAATGCCGTAAGAAAAGCTAGAGGCGAAAAAGAACTTGACGCTATTGAATTTTTAAAATTGGTAAAAAAAAAGTCTAAAGAGCTTAAATTTGATGAGGAAAAACTAAATAGACAATTAAATGTTGGTTTTTCAGGTGGAGAAAAAAAGAAAAATGAAATTTTACAGATGTCATTGCTTGCTCCAAAATTATCGATTTTAGACGAAACAGATTCTGGTTTAGATATTGATGCATTAAAGATCGTTGCAGATGGAGTTAATACATTGAGAGATGAAAAAAAATCTTTTTTAATCATTACTCACTATCAAAGATTACTTGATTATATAAAACCTGACTTTGTCCATGTTTTGATGAACGGTAAAATTGTAAAATCTGGAGGACCAGATCTAGCTTTAGAATTAGAAAAAAAAGGATACGAAAATTTTAATTAAATGAAAGAACAATTAAAAAAAGATTTTGATAATAGTATAAAAAATTTAACTTTGTCTCAAAAAGATATCGAAATAAAAAAATTTTGTTTAGATAGCTTTATAGAAAAAGGTTTTCCAAATAGAAAAGATGAAGATTGGAAATTTTCAGATCTAAATCAGATAATAAAAAAGAATATTGGGGAATTAAGTTTTTATAATGATTATACTACAACAAATAAAGTTGATACCTCAATATTTGTAGATGGATTAGAGCATAATAAAATAGTTTTTATAAATGGTAGAATTGAAAAAATTGATTTTGATTATGAAAAAAAAGATAAGATAGAAATAATCGATCAGTCAGAAACTATTAATGAATTTAAAAATAGTAATTCTTTATCTGACCTTAATAAAGCCTTCACAAATAAATGCTTTAAAATACTGGTTAAAAAAGGCTACCAATTAGCTAAACCTCTTATTATTTATCACACAACTAATTCAAAAATTTGGTCTAAAAATATAAATCTAAGATTAGATTTTGAACTAGACAAGGATAGTTCTCTAAGAATAATTGACTTGTATAACGATACTTCTGAAAAAAATTTTTTAAATATTTTTTATAATTTTGAATTAAAGGAAAACTCAGTATTAAAAAATTTTAAAGTAGATAAATTTGAAAATAAAAATATTAAATATTCCTTTAATAATATTGAACAGGATAAAAATAGTATCTCAGAAACGTTTGTTTTATCTTCAGGGTCAAATTTTTTTAAAAATGAGATTAATTGCAATCTAAAAGGAAGGTATTCGTCAGCTTTTGTTAATGGTATTTTCTCTCTTAATAAAGACAAACATCATGAAGTAAGAACAACAGTAAACCATTTAACTGACAACACAAAAAGTTATCAATTAATTAAGAGCGTTTTAGAAGAAAGTTCTAAAGCAGTATATCAAGGAAAAATACTTGTTAATTCAGATGCTCAGAAAACTGATGGATACCAACTGAGCAAAGCAATATTGCTAAATAAAGAATCTGAATTCAGCGCTAAACCAGAACTAGAAATTTATGCTGATGACGTTAAGTGTTCGCATGGTTCAGCTTCAGGTAGTTTAAATGATGATTCTATATTTTATTTAATGTCTAGAGGATTGAGTTATCAGCAATCAAGGGAATTATTAATTAATGGCTTTTTATTAGACGTTGTAGAAAAAATAACTGACTCAGAGATAAAAAACTTAATTAAAAACATGATTGGAATTAAAGAATGAATATAGATCAGATAAAAAAAGAATTTCCAATTTTTGATGAAAAAATTCAAAATAATGATTTAGTTTATTTAGATAGCGCCAACTCATCTCAAAAACCAAAGGTTGTTGTTGATAAGATTAATGAATTTTATACAAAGCAATTTTCAAATGTAGGTAGAAGCGTTCATTATTTAGCTGTTGCCGCAACTAATTTATATGAAAATACAAGAACATCTGTTCAAAAATATATTAATGCTAAAGACAAAAATGAAATAGTATTTACAAAAGGGGCAACCGAAGCATTAAATTTAATTGCTAATACATTAGGTCAAAATTATTTACAGGAGGGAGATGAAATATTAATAACAGAACTTGAGCATCATTCAAATTATGTGCCATGGCATTTTTTAAGAAAATCAAAAAATATTAAAATTAATTTTGCTGAAATAAATGAGGAAGGTGAAATTACGCTTGAAGAAATAGAAAAAAAAATAACTGCAAAAACAAAAATAATATCAATTACACATTTATCTAATGTAACTGGAGCAATTTTACCTGTAAAAGAAATAACCCAGCTTGCACATTCGAAAGGAATAATTGTAGTTGTTGATGGATGTCAAGGCGCACCCCACTTAAAATTAGATATGCAAGATTTAGATTGTGATTTCTATGCAATTTCATGTCATAAAATGTATGGACCAACAGGTTTAGGAGTTCTCTACGGTAAGAAAAAGTGGTTGGAAGAACTACCTCCATACCAGGGTGGCGGGGGCATGATAAGTGAAGTAAAAAAAGATAAAATTTCCTACGGTGATTTACCAAATAAATATGAGGCTGGCACTATGGCTACAGCACAAGTAATTGCTTTTGACCAATCTATAAAGTTTTTAGAGAGTATTGGTATAGAGAATATTATGAAACATGAGGCCGATTTAGTTGAATACGGGCAAGAATTATTACAAAAAAATAATTCAGTTAAACTTATCGGAAATCCGAAAAATAAAGGAGGGGTTTTATCTTTTACTATAGAAGGAGTTCACCCTCATGATATAGCAACTATATTGGATGAAGATGGGGTAGCAATAAGAGCAGGCCATCATTGTTGTCAAATTTTGCATGATAAACTAAATATTCCAGCGAGCGCCAGAGCATCTGTTGGAATTTACAATACTAAAGAAGATTTAGATCAGCTAAATGAGTCAATAAATAACTGTAAAAAAATATTTAATCTATAATGAATTTAAAAGAACTTTATCAGGAAATTATATTAGAACATGGTAAGAACCCAAGAAATCATAGAAAGGCAGAAGATTTTAATAAAGACGCAAAAGGTAATAATCCTTTATGCGGTGATAATGTTCACGTTTACTTAAAATTAAATGGACAAAGAATTGTAGAAGATGCTTCTTTTGAAGGAAGTGGGTGTGCTATTTCAATGGCATCAGCGTCTATAATGACAGATTTGATCAGAGGTAAAAATGAACATGAAGCTAAAGAAATTGTTGAGGATTTTTTGAATATGATTAAAGAAAATCCTGAATTAAAATCAGAATATTTGGATGAAGATGAGAAGACTAAATTGATGTGTCTTTCAGGTGTAAAACAGTACCCAATGAGAGTAAAATGTGCAACTTTATCATGGCATACTTTGGTATCTGCTTTTGAAGATAAAAAAGAAGAAGTTAAAACAGAAAATTAAAAATAATGTCTAAAAAAGAACAAATTATAGAAGAAATTCGAAAAATTTACGATCCAGAGTTACCAGTAAACATATACGAATTAGGTTTAATCTATGATATAAAAGTTAGAGATGAAAAGTATGCAATTATTAAAATGACATTAACTACACCAAATTGTCCAGTAGCAGAAAGTTTACCTAAAGAAGTTAAAAATGGGGCAATGCAAGTCGAAGGTATTGAAGATGTAGACCTTGAGCTTGTTTGGGACCCACCATGGAATAAAGATATGATGTCAGAGGCAGCAAAATTAGAATTGAATTTATAATGAACCCTATAATTAAATTAAGTGATAACGCGGCATCAAGAATAAAAGAAATAATGGCTAATGCTGAAAAAAGCTCAATCGGAGTAAGGGTTTCTGTTAAATCTGGTGGTTGCGCAGGAATGTCTTATGTTATGGAATATACTAAAGAAATAAACCCAAATGATGAACTTATTGAAGAAAAGGGCGTGAAGGTGTTTGTTGATTCCGCTGCAGTTATGTACCTCCTAGGTACTGAGATGGATTATAAAAAAGAGGAATTATCATCTTCATTTGTATTTAATAATCCCAATGAAACCGAACGTTGTGGATGTGGAGAGTCTTTTAAAATAACGTAGGTTGTATTATCCCAATATTTGCATATCAGTATTGCATTAGATGCATATGTAATATATAGATTCTATATGAATAAATTTGAATTTAAAAATCTTGTTAAAAACCTGAAAGACTCTTTAAAAGAAAAAACATTCTTTAAAGAACTGCGTAAAGAAGTAGAAACTGGTGCTAACGGCACACAAGATTACGTAGTTAAAAAAGGTGTTAACAAAAATACAATTGCTACAACCAGACAGTAATAAAGTTTATTAGCTACTGTAATACATTTCAAACTCAACAGGATGAGGTGCATGTTCAAATTTGTGAATTTCTTCGAACTTTAGAGCAATGTAAGCATCAATTTGATCATCAGTAAAGACACCACCTTGAGTTAAAAATTCTCTGTCTTTATCTAAACTTTCCATTGCTTCTCTTAAAGAACCACAAACTGTTGGAATGGCTTTAACTTCTTCAGGTGGTAATTCATATAAGTCTTTATCAAAAGATTCACCTGGATGAATTTTATTTTTAATTCCATCAATTCCTGCCATTAACATTGCTGCAAAAGTTAAATAGGGGTTTCCTGCAGCGTCTGGGAATCTGATCTCACATCTTGCACCTTTTTTACTTAAAGTGATTGGTATTCTACAAGAGGCAGATCTATTTCTCGCTGAATATGCAAGAAGAACTGGTGCTTCAAAACCTGGAATTAATCTTTTATAACTGTTTGTTGTAGAGTTAGCAAAAGCATTGATTGCCTTGGCATGTTTTAATATTCCACCAATATAATGTAATGCCGTTTCACTCAAACCAGCATATGCATCTCCCGAAAATACCGGAGTATCACCTTTCCATATAGATTGGTGTATGTGCATACCTGAACCATTATCTCCAGCTACGGGTTTTGGCATAAACGTTGCTGTTTTTCCAAATGAATGTGTAACCATTTGTACAATATATTTATATAACTGAACGTTATCAGCTTGATTAACTAAAGTTCCAAAATACATTCCAAGTTCGTGCTGACTAGGTGCAACTTCATGGTGGTGTTTTTCAACTTTAATTCCTACTTCTTTTAAATTTTTTAGATATTCACCACGCATGTCTTGTTCACTATCAACAGGTGGGACAGGGAAATATCCTCCTTTAATTTGAGGTCTGTGACCCATATTACCATTTTCATATTCTTTACCAGAGTTATATGGACCTTCTTTACTATCCAGTTTAAATCCACACTCATTCATGTCATTTTTAATTCTTACATCATCAAAGACAAAAAATTCAGGCTCGGGTCCAAAAAAAGCTTTGTCACCAATACCTGAAGCTTTCAAATATTCCTCTGCTTTTTTAGCAACACCTCTTGGATCTCTTTCATACGGATCTTTTTTAATTGCATCTAGAATATCACAAAACAAAACTACAGTATTATGAGATGTGAAAGGATCCATGAACATTCTTGCTGTATCAGGTTTTAAAATCATGTCTGACTCATTAATTGCTTTCCATCCCGCAATTGATGAACCGTCAAAAAAGACACCTTCATTCAACATATCTTCATCAACTATTGAAGCGTCCATTGTTAAATGTTGAAGTTTTCCTCTTGGATCAGTAAATCTTAGATCTACAAATTCAGCATCTTTTTCTTTTATAAATTTTAAAACATTTGCAGCGCTCATTTTGTCTCCTATGTAATTTCGTTTGCCTAATTACCAAAAAAATACTTAAAAATATTGCTTATTAAATAAATAACACCTATGCAATTTTCACATAAGTAGTGTATTTAGTCACTAAAAATATAAACTAATTAAACCAGTGAACTCAATATTATCCAAAGAACCAGTTAAAAGAGCTGAAAAATCAATTAAAGAATTTGATCCAACTCTTAAGGTTATAGTTTTGAAGCAAACAGCTAGAACTGCAAATGATGCTGCTACAGCTTTAGGTTGTGAGGTTGGTGCAATTGTAAAGAGCTTGCTTTTCAAAGCAGGAGAAAATTTTGTTCTATGTTTAGTTTCAGGAGATAAAAGGTGTTCTCTAAACAAACTAAAAAAAATATTAAATGAAAAAGATGTTTCTATGGCTAATCCTGAAGATGTCAAAAGAATTACTGGTTATACAATAGGAGGTGTTTCTCCCACTGGTCATTTAATAAAAATACAAATATATATCGACGAAAATTTACAAAATTTTAAATCTATATTTGCTGCAGCTGGACATCCTAACGCAGTATTTGAGATAGACTTCAAAAATTTAAAAGCATTAACTTCAGGTGAAACAAAAGAGATAACAGAATGAGAAAACCTCAGTTAGTTGATTATTTATTACTGACTTTATTATCATTAATATGGGCTTCAGCTTTTTTTAATATTAAAATTGCCACATATTCTTTTGGACCTATTACAATAGGTTTTTTAAGATCATTTTTAGGAGCAATACCAGTTTTAATTTTATGTTTTTATAACAATATTAAAATTGAGGCATTTTCGAAAGATTGGAAATGGTTTGCAATTATAGGATTAGTAAATTTAGTTATTCCATTCATACTAATATCCTATGGAGTGAATTTTGTTCAAAGTAACTTAGCTGCGATCTTAATGTCTACAACACCTCTAACTTCAACTGTTCTAGCTCACTTTTTTTTGAAGGGAGAAAAATTTAATTTATTAAAAACAATTGGTCTATTAATAGGTTTTTCAGGAATAGTATTTTTATTTTCAGATAATTTTTTAATTAATGAAAATAACTTTGTTGCTGCTCTTTTAATTCTGCTTGGGTCTACTTGTTATGTAATTGGGGGAGTAATAACTTTAAAAATAAGTAATAAAGATAATGAAAATGTTACAGGTTCAATTTTAATTTGGTCAACAATTATACTTTTTCCTCTTACTTTAATTTTTGAAAAACCTTGGATGTTAAATCCTTCAATGGACTCTGTTTTATCAGTGATATACCTAGGAATTTTTCCAACAGGAATAGCATGGTTATTAAGATTTAAAATTTTAAAAACTAATGGACTAATATTTCATTCACAAGTTTCATACATTATTCCAATATTTGGAATTATTTTGGGATATATATTCCTAAATGAAATGATTACCTCAAAAATTGTAGTTGCACTAATTGCGGTATTTATTGGTATATATTTAGCAAGAAAAGCAGATTATAAAAATATTACTTAATTCTTGAGATTGCCTCAATGTGTGAAGGACTTGTTTCACAACATCCTCCAAGAATAGTAGCTCCAGCTTCTTTAAATTTTTTTGCTATTTCTGCTATTTTATCTGGTGTTAGATCTTTTCTTTTACCTAAAAATTCATTTGGATTAGATGTTTTACCTAAAAATACTGAAGTATAACCATCCTTAATTTTAGTTTTGATAAAACCATTTAATTTAAATCCAAAAGGAACACCTAAACTTTTAAGTTCATAAAGATTTTTATCAAAATTTTCTGGTGATACGCATGAAAGCATAACTCCCAGAGCTTTATCGTTAATAATATTTTTTAAATCTGAAATATTTTCACCACTTGGTAAATTCGTTCCCTCAGAAATATGAATTCCAACTAGATAGGGTTTTTCAAATTCACTTATAGCTTCTATGCCACATTTTACCTCTTTAATACTACTCCATACATCAAAATAAAAAAAATCTACATAGGGTTTTAATACTCTTGCTTGATCTTTTAGATTTTCAATAATATCTTTTTCATCTCTCTCATCTGCTTCGTACGTTAAATTCTGTGGAGGTAATCCACCTGCAACAAACACATGTGGAAATCTTTTTTTTGCATTAAGTGCTATTTCACCAGCTTTTTTATTCAAATATTCAAATTTATCTTGAAGATTATTTTCTTTTAATCTTTTTTGTCTTGTTGCAAAAGTAGTAGTTACAATTATTTCTGCACCAGCTTTTATATAATCAATATGTGTGTCTAATACCAATGGATTATATTTTTCATGTAAAATTGCACTTGCGCTCCATAAAGTTGAATTAGACGGTAAACCTCTTGCTAAAAGTTCCTGGCCCATGCCACCATCTAATATTCTAGTTTGATTAAAAAAATTTCTACTGATCATTTATTTTTTAAAAATAATTTTTACATTAAAAGAAAAAGATCTTCTTTCATCACGAATATTAAATGGATATGCTGTATGCATTAAGTAATTTGGGAAAATCAATAGATCTCTTTGTTTAGGTACGACATTAAATATACTTTTACTCAAAAAACCTCTTTGTCCATTTATAAAATCAATTGTTCCATTGGTATTATCTTTTTTATTTTTTAAAAATTTATTTTTAGTCATATTTTTGGGGACTTTTAAATACCCAACACCAGATAAATCTCCCTCGTGATAATGGATAGGGTTATATTCATCTTTAAATTGACTAACTACCCATAAATTTAATATTTTTATATATTTAATTTTTTTAATTTTTTCATTTTTAAGAAAAATTTTGATATTTTTTTTTATTTCTCTTTCTAAATTTTTTTTTATAAAATTATTTGAAATTTTAATTTCTTTTTTAATCTGACTGGCTAGCTTTGAGCTATAATCATTATTTTTTGTTAAAATTTTATTGTCAATTTCCTTATTTAATATATCTAAAAATTTTTTTGAGATTTTAGTTTTTCCTATAGATGGACCAAAAGGTTTAAGATTTTTCATAAATCTTTTAATACTCTAAAATTAATTATAATCAAGATTATGAAAACAACCTTATACCCATCCGTATCGCTACAAAAATAACTAAGAAGGAAGTAATTAAAGCTAGAAATTTGTTAGATAAAATTTTTATATTTAAATAACTTCCAATTTGTCCACCGATTAATACAGCTAAGAAAAGTGGCCAATAATTCAAAAATTCCTCTAAAACTATATCCTTTGTTAAATGTCCAATTATACCGAATATCGAGTTTATAAGTATAAATAAAGATGCTGTACTTGTTATATGTTTTGGATATCCCGCCTTCATCAGAAATAAAATAGGACTTAAAAATATTCCTCCACCTATCCCAACTAAGCCAGAAATAAAACCAATAATAGAGCCAATAACTATAGATATAATTTTTGGTATTTGATTAACTTTAATTTGATTTTTGTTAAAAGATTTACTTTCAATCAATAAGAATATTCCAGCTACCATTAAAATAAAGAAAAGCAATGTTTCAAATAAATTTTTTTCAATTGATATTGATGCGCCAAAAAAGGCAAATGGTATAGATCCAATTAAATATGGAAAAAGTAATTTAATGTTTATATTTTTGGTTCTTACAAAATTTACTGAATTTCCAGATACTACAATGATGTTACAAAATAATGCTATAATCGGAAAAATATAGTAGGGAACATCCCACATTAACATTAAAGCTAAATATGTGGATCCGCCCCCAAAACCAATACTTGAGTATAAAATAGCAGTTATAAAAAATAATATTGTTAGTATAATCATTTTAAAAATTTATGATTGTAAATATAGCTTTATTAACTGTAACAGATACTAGGACAATTGATAACGATAAATCAGGAGCAATCCTTGTAGATAAAATCACTAAAGCTAATCATAAATTAATTGAAAGAAAAATTTGTAAAGATAACAAAGAAGATATTGTATCAATTTTAAAAGTGTGGACTGATCACAAAGATATTGATGTTATTATTACTACTGGCGGAACAGGTTTAACAGGAAGAGATATCACGCCAGAGGCATTAGAAGAAATTGCTGATAAACATATACCAGGTTTTGGAGAGGTTTTTAGAACAATCAGTTTAAAAACGGTTGGAACATCATCGATACAGTCTAGAGCTTGCGCAGTTTTATCAAATGGCAAATATATTTTTGCATTGCCTGGATCTTCAGGCGGCGTAACAGATGCCTGGGAAGGTATTTTAAAACATCAATTAGATATTAATCACAAACCTTGTAATTTCGTTGAATTGTTTCCAAGATTGAAAGAAAAATAATTATTTTTGATATTTTTCTTTCCAATCAGAATAGGGCATACCATAAACATGTTCTCTTGCTTGTGGATCTGAAATCGTAATTCCTTTTTTTTCACCTTCTTCTCTAAACCATCTTGATAAACAATTTCTGCAGAAACCTGCCAAGTTCATAAGATCGATATTTTGAACATCTTTTCTTTGATCCAAATGCTCTAATAATCTCTCAAATGCAGCCGATTGAAGTTCTTTTTTTTCATTATCGTTCATTTTTAAAATATTAACCTCTTAAATAATAAGAACAAGATAAGATTTTAGATAAATATGAATTTTAATTTTTATATTTTTCTGAAACAAGTTGAGCAACAATTGATAGAGCAATTTCTGATGGAGATTTTCCACCTAATTTAATACCTACAGGTCCATTTATTAATTTAATTTCTTCATTTTTAAAACCAGCCTCAATTAATCTTAAACACCTTTTTTCATGTGTTTTTTTACTTCCTAGAGCACCTATATAAAAAAATTTATTCTTTAAAGCATACTGCAAAGCGGGGTCGTCAATTTTTGGATCATGAGTTAAAGCAATTAATGCTGTTTTTGAGTTAGTCTCAATCTCATTGAAAGCTTCATTTGGCCATTTATTAATTATTTTTGTGTCAGGAAATTTTTCTTTAGAAGTAAAAAAACCTCTAGGGTCTATAATTATTATTTCAAAATTTAAACTTTTTGCGTAGTCGATTAAATATTCTGCTATGTGTACTGCACCAACTATAATTACTTTTATCGGATTTTTACATGTCTGGATAAATATTTTATCATTTTCCAAAATACCATTTTTATTAGATTTATAAATTATTTCAATTTCATCTAAATATTTTGAAAATTCTCCTTTTATAATTTTATTAGGTATAAATATCTCACTATCACCATTTTTTAAATCTGTGAGAATAGCAAATTCTTTTTTTAATGATTTATATTTTAAAATTTCCTGTAAGGTTTTTATTTTCATTGAGTTATTTGTTCAATATAAATTGATATATCACCTCCACATGCTAATCCTACTTCCCAAGCATTTTCATTTGAGACTTTGAAATCTATTATCTGAGAAATTTTATTATTTTTTATTAATGAAATACACTCCTCAATAACTTTAGACTCTACACAACCTCCAGAAACAGATCCTAAAAAATTCCCATTTTCGTTAATTATCATTCTGCTACCAACTTCTAATGGAGATGAGCCCCATGTTTGGATAACTGTTGCCAGAGCTACCTTTTGATTGTTTTCTATCCAATCATTTGCTTTTTCAAAAATTATTTTTTCAGAAAAATTTTTCATTTGTAAAATATAGTTTTTATCAAGAATGCATCAATATTTTTTTAATATAACTTAAATCATAAGAAATTATTTAAGATAAATTATCTTGTTTTTGAAATTATTCTTTTAAAATTTATTCTTAAGATCAGTAAAAAAATGATTATAATCAAATATATTAAGGGCTTAAAGTAGATTGTTTTTGATAACCATATAAAATGCAGTGATCCAAATATAGCAATTATATAGATTAATTTATGTAACCTTTTCCAATTATGTTTTAAAGCAATTATCATTTTTTGAGATGAGGTTAATACAAGAGGTATTAATAGTAACCAAGCTGCAAAACCAATAAATATAAATTTTTTTTTTACAACATCGTCAATTATTTGACTCCAATCAAGTCTATAGTCAATAACTACATAAGTTAGTAAGTGTAGTGTTGCATAAAAAAAAACAAACAAACCTAGCATTCTTCTAATTTTTATCCAAAATGTGAAATTAGTGAAACGCTTAAGAGGACTCATTGATAAAGTTATGCAAATAAAAATCAATGTCCATTCTCCTGTAAAATGAGTAATTTCTTTTACAGGTTCAGGTCCCAGTTTATTAAGGAAAATTTTGTATGTAATTATAAAAAATGGAATTAAACATAATGTAAAAACACCTGGCTTAAATATGCTTTTCATTAAAAATATTTTTTCAAATCCATACCAGTATATAAATTAGCTACCTCATCGCCATATCCATTGAACATTGTTGTTGGAATTCTTGGACTAATAATGCCACCACCAATGACCCTTTCCGTAGCTTGTGACCATCTTGGGTGATCAACTGCAGGGTTAACATTAGAATAAAAACCATATTCATTGGGAGACGCTTTCATCCATGAGGATGTAGGCATTTTGTCTACTAATTTTATATTTACAATTGCTTTGGAACTTTTAAATCCATATTTCCATGGAACCATTAATCTTAAAGGAGCTCCATTTTGATTTGGTAATTTTTTTCCATACAATCCAGTGACTAAAATAGTCAAATCGTGCATAGCTTCGTCTAATCTTAAACCTTCTTTGTAGGGCCAATCTAAAATTGGAAATCTTTGTCCAATCATCTGTTCTGGATCTAGTACAGAAATAAATTTTACAAATTTAGCTTTATTTGTTGGTAAAGCTTTTTTTAAAATTTTATTTAGTGGAAATCCTAGCCATGGTATTACCATTGACCAACCTTCAACACATCTTAATTTATAAATTCTTTCTTCTGATGGAAACATTTCCAAGATTTCATCCATCGATATCTTAATAGGATTTTCTACTTCTCCATCAATTACAACATCCCAAGGAGTGGTTTTAAATTTTTGTGATCTTTCAACTGGATTAGATTTACCTGTTCCAAATTCATAATAATTATTATAAGTTGTAACATACCTATAATCAGTCAATTTAAGTTCTTCTTTGTTTGTATTAGCACTAGCTGAGGTTACCAAATTTTGGCCTATAAACATTGACCCTGCTGCAAGACCCATATTTTTTATAAATTTTCTTCTATTTTTATAAATATTTTCTGGCGTAATTTCTGAATATTTAAATTTTTTCATGAACCAAGGGATTTCCTTTCAACCAGTCACTTTTGTTATCAATGTAATGTTCTTTTTTCCAAATAGGAGATCTTTTTTTAACTTCTTCTATTATGTATCTAGATAAAATATATGCTTCATCTCTATGTTTACATGCTACTGCTATGATTATACTTATTTCCTTAAGATTTAAATAACCTTTAGCATGTTCAATAAATACAGCTTTATTTTTAATATTAAGTTTTTTCTCAGTCTCGTTGTAGATTTCATTAAAACTTTTTAGGACAAGTGCGTCGTGACTATCATAAGTAATACCTATTACATTTTTATTATTATTTTGATTTCTTACTGTGCCTGTAAAAATTATTGAGGCACCATAATTTGCAGATGCAATAAACTTTTCAGCGTCTTTAATTGATAATTTTTTTTGTTTAATATCTATTATATCTGTATGAAGCATTAACCTCCTCCGATAGGGGGTATAATACCAATTTTTTCATTTTCTGTTATTTTATAATTGTCGCTTACTATGTTATTGTCTTCAGAGCAAAAAGCAGATGATTTAACAATTTTCTTGTAATTTTCATTTCCACTAAAATTTTGATCAAGGTATTTAATCATTTCTGCTCTAATATCTTTTATTTTAGAATTATTGCTAACATTAAACTCAATTAAGTTATTTTTACTAAATTCCCGACTAGCGCCAAAAAGTTCAATTTTAATTCTCATTTTAAAATAATTCTTTTAAAAAATTTGGAATACCATCTGGATTTTTCCATAAACCACTTTTTCCACCTTCTTTAATTAATAGTCTAATATTATCAATTTTAAGATTAGCATTTACTATTTTACTTAAATCATAAATTGTTATGAGGGCTGCATTAACTCCCATAATTGCCTCCATTTCAACACCAGTTTTAGAATAAGTAGAAACAACACAAAATACTTCTATTGAATTGTCATCTTCATTCATTACTATTTTGGTAGCAGTATGATCAATTGGTAATGGATGGCACAAAGGTATTAATTCGCTTGTTTTTTTTACCCCTAAAACTGAAGCTACCTCCGCTAAAGTCAAAGGGTCACCTTTAGGCATTTTTTTATTTTTAATTAAGTTAAAAACCTCTTTCCCAACAAATATCTTACCTGAAGCTAATGCTCTTCTAAAAGTCTCTTTTTTGGAAGAAACATCAATCATATGAAAAGAACTATCTTTAAATATTTCTTTAGCCCAGTCCTTTAATTCTTCATGGTTAACCACTTGAAGTTTCACAATCATCCTCCAGTTTTTGATAAATTTTTTGTTGATCCAGTATCACCCAATTCTAAATGATGAGATTCTTTTTTAAATTTCATTTGATTTAATATTAAGTTTTTTAATTCATCTAATTGATCATCTTTTTGTAATAGATGCCTTAAATTTATTCCTGTATTACCAAACAAGCAAAGTCTTAAATCACCTCTTGATGTAATTCTTAATCTGTTACATGATTTACAAAAATCTTTTGAGTATGGAGCAATAATACCAAATTTACCTTTAAAATTCGGATTTATATAATTTAAAGCTGGTCCAGCATTCTTGCCAAATGTTTGATAAATCCATTTGTTTTCATTTAAATATTCTTTAAATACATTTGACGAAACATGATATTTTTTAAAATATTCTAAATTATCACCGGTCCTCATTAATTCTATATACCTGAAATCAACTTTATTTTTTTTAATATATTTAGCCCAAGTATTAAAATCATTTATCGATGAATTTATTTCATTTAAAAGAACAGCATTAATTTTAATATTTTCAAAACCTACGTTCAATAAATTTTCTATTCCATCTAAAATTTCTGGCAATCTATCATGACCAGTAATATTTTTAAAAGTTTCTCTATTTAAACTGTCTATACTTATATTTATTCCGGTAAGTCCACTGTTAACTAACTTTTCTGCTTTTTTATCCAATTTGTAGCCATTAGTTGTAATAGTTACATTTTGAATACCAGCCTCAAATTTTAAAACTTTTACGATATCAAAAAAATCTTTTCTTATTGTTGGTTCACCACCTGTAATTCTGATCTTATTTACACCCAACTCAGAAAAACATTTTGCAAGTCGTTTTATTTCATCTAAATGAAGAAATTTTCTGTTATCGCTTTTATCTACTTGATATCCATTAGGCAAACAGTATCCACATTTATAGTTACATACATCAGAAATTGACAATCTAATATATGGAAATGTTCTACCGAAGCTATCTTTAAGAATATTCATACGAGATAATTTATATTATATTCTTATATGAATAATATGAACAAAATTCTTACTCAAGATGAGGTAAAAAAATTTAGAGAAGATGGTGCTGTTTATCTTAAAAATAAATTTGATATTCAATGGATCAATAAACTTCAAACAGGAATTGAAAGAGATATTGCGAATCCAAGCCCTAGGTTTAAATCGCACACTGTAGAAAAGGGTGTTCCTGCTTATTTGGAAGATTATTGGACGTGGCATTTAGTGCCTGAATTTAAAGATTTTGTTTATAATTCTCCATACGCTCAAATAGCGTCTGAATTAATGTCAGCTAAAAAAATCAATCTAGTAATGGACAATTGGTTCTTGAGAGAAGCGGGGTCAAAGTCTTCAACTCCATTTCATCATGATATAAGTTATTTTGATATGGATGGAACTATGTGTGTTCTATGGCTACCTCTACAAGCAACGAAAAAAAATGAGGGTGTTGTTTGGGTTAAAGGATCACATTTATGGAATAAATTTTTTTTAAGAGTTTTGTTTAAGGATGGACATAAAGTTGAGGGTAATGAATGTATTGTTAATGGTAAAAAATATGAATTACCTCCAGATATTTTAGGAAACAAAGATAAATATGAATTCTTACAATGGGATTGTGAATTAGGTGATGCAGTGGTCTTTGACATGAGGACACTTCATGGAAGTTTAAATGAAATCGTACCTGATAAAACCTTAAGCCGATATACTTTAAGAGTTGCTAAAGAAGATACAAAAATAAGTTACGATGGAGATTGGACAAGTTTTAATTACAGAAAAGCAATGCAAGAAGCTGGTTATAAAAATGACGATCTAGTTGAGGGTGATATGTTTCCAACTTTGTTTGAAAGAAGTTAAAATAATTAGAATATAACTTTTTCAAATTTTTTTGATTTAAAGGACTTATTCGCAATTTCAGCTAATATAAGAGATTTTCTACCATCTTCAAAATCAGCTAAGGGTTTTGATTTTTTCTTACAAATTTTTACTAAGTCGTTTAGTTGAATTTTATAAGCCTCAGAATATCTCTCAATAAAAAATTTTTTTAGTGGAGTTTTGTTATCAGTTGAATTTTTAGAATATAAAATTGTTTCCAAGTCTCTTTGATTGCCTGATATAATCATGCCTTTTGATCCGAAAAGCTCAATCCTTTGATCATAACCAAAACTACAATGTCTGGAGTTAGTAATTATACATTGCACACCTTTTTTTGTTTTCATGACAACAGTAGCCAAATCTAAATCATTTATTTTTTTTAGCTTTTTATTTGAGAATCTTTGTCCAGTGGCAAATATGGAGTCAAATTCATCATTACCAGCATATAATCTGGCTAAATCAAAATCATGTATCATCATATCTTTAAAAATACCTCCGGAGGTCTTTAAATAGTTTATGGGTGGGGGCTCTGGGTCTCGGCTTGTAATAATTATTTTTTCTAATTTACCAATTTTACCTTTTAATAAATTTTGCTTTAAAGAATTATGTGCTGGATCATACCTTCTATTAAATCCGATTTGAATTTTTGGATTATACTTAGAGATTCTTTTTTTACACATATTAATTTTTTTTAAATTAAGATCTAAAGGCTTTTCACAAAACACAATTTTCTTATATGCAACTGCTTCTTCAATAAATTTTAAATGTGTATTTGTACTTGATGCAATAAATATGCATTTAATATTTTTATCCTTAAATGCAATTTTTGGATTTTGAATACATATAGAATTATATTTTTTAGAGAGATTTTTTGATAATTTTTGATCTTTATCAAAAATATATTTTAAATTAAAATCTTTATGATTAAGTAAGTTTTCAGCATGCATCTGGCCAATTCTTCCAAGCCCAAATAGCGCAATATTAATTATATTTTTACCCATTTTTTTGTTCTTGATGAAATTTTACAAGCATTAATAAATTTTGCAGTTTCTAAGCCCTCATCTTCATTTGGATAAAAGTACCTTTTTTTTGTTTTATTTTTTAATGAGTCTGCGAATTCTTTGTAAATATTTGCAAAAGCATCAAGATAGCCTTCAGGATGACCAAATTTTATTCTAGAGAATTGTTTTGAAAATTCTGCATTATGAAACCCTCGTTCTAATAATTTTACAGCACCTTTTTCTGGATTTAATTTAAGATAATTTGGATCATTTTGTACCCACTCTAAACTACCTTTAGAGCCAAACACTCTAATTCTTAATCCATAAACACCTCCTTTAGCCATTACACTTGTCCAAAACATTCCTTTTACGCCATTATCAAAATTAATCATAACTTGAGCATTGTCATCCATTTTAATTTTTTTTGAGATTTGTTTTATATCAGCAAAAACTGCTTGTCCTTTTAAACCTGAAATATAAGAAGCTAGATGGTAGGCATGACTTCCAATTTCATTTAAAACAGCAGAAGCTCCAACTATTTTATTATCAATTTTCCATTTAAGTTTTCTCTTTGCATTTTTTTTGTTAATTTTTGTTCCTCCAGACCAATCTTGAATATATTCAACATTTACATAATCAATTTTACCAATTTTACCTTTTTCAACTAATTTTTTTGCTTCTCTTACCATTGGATAAGCAGAGTAATTATGGGTTAAGGCGTATTTTATTTTTTTATTTGCTTTAATTTTTTTATATAATTTTTTAGCTTGCTCAAGATTTCCAGCAAATGGTTTGTCTGAAATTATGTGCACATTTTTTTCAATAAATTTTTGAGCAATTATTTGATGACTAGACGGTGGCGTCATAATAGAAACTACTTTTATCCCATCTTTTCTTTTTGATTCTTCATTAGCCATTTCAACATAATTTGAGTAACATCTATCTTTTGATATACCTAAACTTTTTCCAAAGTTTTTAGATAGTTTTGCATTTCTTGAAAATACTCCTGCAACTATTTCATATTTATCGTCAAATCTCGCAGAAATTCTATGAACATGGCCAATCCAAGATTTTGGACCTCCACCAACAACACCTAAAGATAATTTATTTGTTTTCATTGATTGTATGTTTTTATATATCATAACAAATAAAATTATTATGTCAGTAAAATTAGGAATTGCACCGATAGCATGGAGTAACGATGATATGCCTGAGCTTGGTGGAGATACTCCTCTGGAACAATGTCTATCAGAAGCTAGTGAAGCTGGATTTTCGGGAATTGAATCTGGTGGTAAATTCCCAAAAAAATCTAAAGAATTAATTCCTTTGTTAGATAAATATAATTTAAATTTATGTTCTGGATGGTATGGGGCAAATTTAAGAATAAATTCAGTAAAAGAAGAAATAGAATTAATTCAAGATCAATTAAAACTTTTTCAAGATTGTAATGCACCTTGCATTGTATTTGCTGAAGTTTCCGACTCTATTGCAGGTGATCCCAAAAGACCTTTATCAACCAGACCAAAAATGAATGATGAAGAATGGAAAAATTATTGTAAAAAAATTTCTGAAATTGGTAAATACCTTGAAGACCAAGGTATGCCACTAGCCTATCATCATCATATGGGAACAGTTATTGAGACACAACAAGATACTGAAAGACTTTTAGAAAATACGTCTGACCAGGTAAAGTTGATAATAGACACTGGTCATATGCTTTTTGCAGGAGGAAATTTTATCGAGGTAGTAAATAATTTTAAAGAAAGAATTATTCATGTTCACTGTAAAGATATGAGAAAAAATGTATTAGAAAAATCATTAAAAGAAGACTTTAGTTTCCGACAAGCTTTTTTAGAAGGAGCTTTTACAGTCCCAGGAGATGGATTAATTGATTATGAACCATTACTAACTTTTTTAAAAAAAAATAATTACAATGGCTGGCTTGTTGTAGAGGCAGAGCAAGATCCTGTTAAAGCAAACCCTTTAGAATACGCAAGGATAGGATACAAATATTTGTCCAGTATTTGTAAGAAAGTTGATTTAGAAATAGTATTATAATTTTACGATTTTTGATTGATCAATTTTATTTTCAAAAAAATCAATAATATTTTGAATTGTTTCTTTTCCCATTCTTGTCATACATTCATCAGTAAATGCTGCTGTATGAGGGCTTAAAAAAACTTTATTATTTTTTAAAAGTGGATTGTTATTATCAGGAGGTTCTTTTTTAAAAACATCAATAGCAGCACCAAAAATTAAATTCTCATTTAAAGCTTTATCAAGATCTTCTTCATGAATAATCCCACCTCTTGCAGCATTAATAATGATACAAGTTTTTTTCATTTTTTTTAATAATTCGTAATTAATTAAATTTTCAGTTTTATCCGTTAAAGGCATATGAAGCGAAATTACATCCATTATTTTTATCACTTCTTCGAGATCATCAATTTTTTTTCCACCCAACTCTTCAATTTTTTTTTTATCTACATATGGGTCATAAACAAAAACATTCATTTCAAAACCCATACATCTTTTAATTAATGCTTTTCCTATTCTACCAAACCCCATGATTAGAAAATTTTTTTTCCAAATTTCAATCATTTTAGGTAATTTATTTCTATCCTTAAAATTTCCATCTCTCACAGTTTTATCATACAAGTTTTTTCTTTTAGCTATATGTAATAGAACAAACATTACATGTTCGGCAACAGTGACAGCATTAGCGTTAGCAGTTATAGCTATTTTTATATCTTTCTCTTTTGCCTTTTTTAAATCAATATTATCATAACCAACCCCATGTCTTGAAATAATTTTTAAATTTTTTGCTTCTTCAAATGTTTCTCCAGGTAATTTTGCAATTCTTATTGATGCACCATCGCAATCTTTTAATTTTGATTTTAAATTTTCTACAGAAGTGTCATCTGTGACTTCAACATCAAATTTAGGATGGTTATTAATTAATTCCATACCTTTTTCATGCACTTTTTGAATAATTAATATCTTTTTTTTATTGCTCATAATTATATATCAATTTTTTAGAGAACATTTTTAATACGAGAATTATTCTATAAAGTAAATTAGTTTTTTAATTAAAGTTGTATTTATTAAATAATTAAAATAAATTTAGATGTGAATTTGATAATTAATATTCTCCTTTTTGTTTTTAATTTTCTAGAGAAAATAAATACTTTTTTTTTAAGAATTGGTAGACAGTTTGCGTGGATAGCAATACTTTTGATGGTGATTGTTATCTTAATACAAGTGTTTTTTAGGTATGTGTTAAATAATGCATTGCCTTGGCCTGATGAGGTAGCCAGATTTTTGATGCTATGGATGACTGGATTAATTGCTCCTTCTGCATACAGATGGGGCGGATTTGTATCTATTGATTTATTAGAAAGATTTTTACCAAAACTTATTTCAATATTTTTAACTTTATTTTTATTGATCGTTTCTCTTTTTGTTTTGGTTATAGGTTTAGAATTAGGTTTTAAACATATAAATGCTGGATGGATATTTAATTCTTCTTCAATAAAGATTCCTTTTCATTTGATTGGTGGAAAAGCTGAACCGATCAAATTGGCCTGGATGTATATGTCGTTACCTATTGGAATTATTTTTCTAATTTCAGTAAATGTTGAATTAATTTTAAGAAATATTCTTACTAATTTTACTAAATTAGATTTACCTGAAGATTACGATAAACAAAAGCTGGAGACCCAATAATGTTAGTTTGGTTTCTTCCATTGTTTTTATTATTTTTATTAATTGGTTTACCAGTATTTTTTGGGTTATTAGCAGCTCCTGGAATTTTGCTTTGGTTAAATGATCAGGCTAGAGACGGTGCGATGTTGTACAGGAATATCTATAATGGGATAGATAGCTTTCCTTTAATGGCTATACCATTTTTTATGTTAGCTGGTGAATTAATGAACAGAGGCGGAATAACTCATCGACTAGTAGAATTTAGTCAGGCGATGATGGGACATTTAAAAGGTGGATTGGCTCACGTCAATGTATTGACTTCAATGTTATTTGCTGGATTATCTGGTTCAGCTGTAGCCGATACATCGGCAATTGGGTCAATGTTAATTCCAGCAATGGAAAAGCAAGGATATACAAAAAAATTTGCTGCAGCTATTACAGCAGCTAGTTCGGTAATTGGACCAATCATACCACCATCAGGGATAATGATTATTTATGCTTATGTGATGGGTGAGAGTGTTGCAGCTTTATTTTTAGCTGGCATTGTACCTGGTGTTTTAGTTGGAGTCAGTTTGATGATTACAATAAAATTTATGGCAAAGAGATATAATTTTCCAGCAGTAACAGAAAAAACAACTTGGAGCCAAAGAGGGAAGGCGTCTCTAAAAGCTTTTTTCCCTTTAATGACTCCAGTTATAATCTTAGGTGGTATTCTTGGTGGAATATTCACACCAACAGAAGCCTCTGCTGTTGCTGCTGCTTACGCAATGTTTATAGGATTATTTGTTTTAAAATCATTAAAATGGAAAGATGTTCCTAAAGTGATGACAAAAGCTGCTATGGTATCTTCAGTAGTTCTTCTTTTAGTTGGAGCTGCAATGGCTTTTAAAACAGTTGTAAGTTTATCGCATGCACCAGAGCATCTTGCTGCATTTGTTTTAGGGTTAACTGACAATCCATATATTTTATTATTTTTGATAAATATTTTATTATTTGTTGTTGGAATGTTTTTAGATGCAGGTCCAGCAATAATAATTTTAGGACCAATTCTTGGACCAGTTTTTGTTGAGTTAGGGGTTCATCCAGTTCATTTTGCAATTATTATGTCTGTAAATTTAACAGTAGGTTTAGCAACGCCGCCAATGGGACTAGTTTTATTTGTTGCATCTTCGGTATCTGGTGAAAGAGTAGAAACGATAGCAAAAGCTATATTGCCATTTTTAGCTGTAGAAGCTATAGTAATATTTTTAATTACCTATTTTCCATCAATCTCAATGACTATTCCTTTAATTACTGGATTTGCAAAATAAACTAAATTTTTTTTACTAGTCGATAGACTCTCTTAATCAATTTAAGTATAGTTTATATACATAAATATTTAATGAGAGGGAAATAATTATGAGTAAAATAATAAAATCATTTTTTTCATTATTATTCTTATTAAGTTTTACTGCATCAGTTTCAGCTGCAGACTATAACTTAAGAATGACAATGAACTCAAATGATCAAGACGAAGATTATGATGGTGCTGTAGTATTTAAAAACTATGTTGAAGCAGCATCAAATGGAAAAATAGCTGTAGAACTATTTGTAGGTACACAACTTTGTTCAAAAGGTGCAGAGTGTTTACAAGGTGTATCTGATGGAAGTATAGATATTTATATTTCTACTTCAGGAGGAGCCGCAGGTGTATTCCCATATGTTCAAGTTTTAGATTTACCTTATTTAATGGCTGATGATAGGATTGCTGAAGATGTTATGCAGGGTGATTTCGTAAGAACAATGAGAAAAATGGCTCTAAAAGACTCTAATGACTCAATTAGGTTGATGACAATTGGAAACACTGGAGGATGGAGAAATTTTGCAAATACAAAAAGAAGAATTGCAAATCCATCTGACATGAAGGGATTAAAAATCAGAACAGTTGTAGCTGATTTACCTCAAGAGCTTGTAAGAGCATTAGGTGCATCACCAACTCCTATTCCTTGGCCTGAATTATTTACATCATTTCAAACTGGTGTAGTTGAGGGTTCTAAAAATGGAATAACTGACATTATGAATATGAAGTTTCCTGATGCAGGTCTAAAATATGTAACATTAGACGGCCATGCATATATGGGAGCTTTATGGTGGATGAATAATGCAAAATATGAATCTATGTCATCAGATCTTAAAAAAGTTGTGACTGACGGGTTTTACGCTCTACAACAAGCGACTTTTGCATCTCCAAAAAGAAAATCAATCAAAGCATATGAAGATTTTGTAGCAGGAGGTGGAGATTTATATGTTCCAACGCCTGATCAAAAAGCTAGTTTCAAAAAAGCTGCTAGCCCAGTTTATGATTGGTTTAAATCTAATGTTAAAGGCGGAGGAGAAATCTTTAACGCTTTAACTAGTGCAGTTTCTGATGCAGAGAAAAGAGCATCAAGTGCTTACAAAAAAGATTTATAATTTTTAATTAATTTAATGGGGCGGATATTTATTCGCCCTATTATCTAAAAGGATATATCCAGGATTTATAATCTTTTATGAGAATATGAGCTTTTTCAATTTGTTCAGGAGTCATTTTTTTAATTACTTCTTCCTGAGAAATTGCAGCATCAGGGTCTCCTCCAATAGCAGACAAACCATACCACATGTAAGCTCTAACAAGATCAGGAGCAGGGAGTCCTCTTCCAATTTCATAATACCATCCAACTCCGGATTGAGCACCAGGATGACCTTTCATAGAAGATCTCAGATACCATTCAAAAGCCCTAACGTCATCTCTCTCAACACCAAGACCCATAGCATACATAATTCCAATAAGCTCCTCTGCATCAGCATTCCCAGATCTAGCTGCTGGCATAAGCTCTTCCATAGCTTCTTTAAATTTTCCTTCCTCCATCAAATCTCGAGCATTTTCTATTTCTGCAAAAACTACGGATGGAAGAAACAAAAGTATAAAAAGATATTTAATCATTTAAAAATAATAATATTTATAATTCCATTTTTAATTTCAGTAAATAAAACTTACGCAACAGAATTACCAAAACCATTAAAGAGCGATGATTTCCATGAAGTTGATATAGAAAAAGTTAAAATTGGAAGACTTTTATTTCATGATAAAATTTTATCTGCAAATCGAAATATTGCATGCGCAACGTGTCATAGTCATGATTTAGGGGGTTCAGATGGACTCTCATTGGGTATTGGTGAAGGAGGCCAAGGTATAGGATTAGAGAGAACTGCAGGCAAGGGTGATGATAAAATAAAAAAACGAATTCCAAGAAATGCTTTAGCTTTATGGAATTTAGGATTTAAAGACATAACTACCTTGTTGCATGATGGGAGGGTAACTAAATCGAATATATTTGGTAACGGTTTTAATACACCTGCTCAAGAAGCTCTTCCTAAAGGACTAGATAATATAGTTGCAGTTCAAGCTTTATTTCCAATGACAAGACAGTTTGAGATGGCAGGAAATCCAGGTGAAAATGAAATTATAGGTTTGGTCTCAAAAGTTGGAAAAGATAGTATGAGAATCGATAGAGTTTGGCCTGTAATTACCCACAGGATCAGAGGAATTCCAGAATATGTTGAATTATTTAAAAATGCTTTTGAAGATGTAAACAGTCCTCTAGATATTAACATTACACATATTGTTAATTCGATTGCTGCATTTGAAATTCATGAATGGACATCTTTCGACTCTCCCTTTGACGAATATTTAAATGGAGATAAACAAGCTTTAACTTTAAAGCAAATAAATGGGATGAATTTATTTTATGGAAAAGCAAACTGTAGTTCATGTCATTCAGGATCTTTGTTGTCAGATCAAAAATTTCATTCAATAGGAATTCCCCAATTTGGTCCTGGAAGGACACGGCCTTTTGATCCTTATGCACGTGACGTTGGACGAATGGTCGAAACGGATAATATAAACGATATGTATAAATTTAAAACGCCAGCATTAAGAAATGTTTCTTTAACAGCTCCCTACGGTCATAATGGTGCTTATCCAACTTTAAAATCAATAATTAAGCATCATTTAAATCCAATAAAAATGAATAAGAGTTGGAAACCTGAATATGCAAATTTACCTAAAGCACCTTGGTTACAAGAAATTGATTTTGTAACTTTTTCAGACAAAAGGGAACAAGACAGAATTCTATCAAGCATTGACATACAGCCTATAGACTTGAATGATAAAGAAATTGATCAACTTGTTTCTTTCCTCGAATCTTTAACTGGCAGAAGTGGAAATCAAAGACCGCTAGGTAAACCAGATAAAGTGCCAAGTGGACTAAGTATTGATTAAGTTTTTAAATTAAACTGATACAAACAGAATATGAAAAAAATAAAATATGGAATTATTGGAGCAGGGACAATGGCTCGAGAACATATTTTAAATATATCATTAATTGATAATGCTGAAGTAGTTGCACTTGCTGATCCTTATGAAGATTCATTAAATCAGTGTAAAAAAATTCTAAAAACAAAAGTTTTTTGTTTTAAAAATCATTTAGAAATGATTGAAAAAAATATTGTTGACGTATACTTAATTTCATCTCCTAACTTTACTCATATAGAAATCTTGAAAGATGTAATCAAAACTAAAAAACACATATTAGTAGAAAAACCATTATGCACTAATACAAAAAATTGTTCAGAAATAAAAAAACTTACAAAAGATTATCCTTCAGTATTTTGGATTGCAATGGAGTACAGGTATATGCCACCAGTTTCAAAATTTATTCATGAAATTCATAATAACAAAATTGGAGATTTAAAAACTTTAACCATAAGAGAACATAGGTTTCCTTTTTTGAAAAAAGTAAATAATTGGAATCGTTTTGAGAAAAATACTGGCGGTACTCTTGTTGAAAAATGCTGTCATTTCTTTGATTTAATGAGATTGATTATTCGAAGTAAGCCAATCAGCGTTTATGCAAGTGGTGGTCAAGACGTTAACCATTTAGATGAAATATATAATGGAAAAAAACCAGACATCATTGATAATGCCTATGTGATTGTAAATTTTGAAAATGGAGCAAGAAGTTTGCTTGAGCTTTGTATGTTTGCAGAAAATTCTGACATGCAAGAAGAGCTCGTGGCCACAGGAAATAAAGGAAAAATTGAAACCTCAGTTCCTTCTAACGACTCAGGTAAAACTTCATCAAATTTAAGGATTGGAATGAGAGATGGCAAAACATACATCGAAAATATTGAGGTAGATAAAAAAATTATTGAAGCTGGTCACCATCATGGATCAACTTATTACGAACACTTAGCCTTTTTGAAATCTATTGAAAATAATTCAGATCCAGAAGTTTCATTAGAAGATGGTTTAATTGCTGTTGCTGTGGGAGAGGCTGCAGAACAATCAATAAAACAAGGTCGATTAATAAATCTAGAGGAAATAATTAATTAAAAAAATCTGTAATTTTTTTTACTATAAAATTACTTACTCTAATGTTTGACTCTGTTGTTACACCAGAGATATGAGGTGTTAAAATACAATTCATACCTGGTTTTATTTTGTTATAAAATTCACTTTCTATTGGCTCGTTCTCAAACACGTCTAGAGCAAAGCCAGAAATAATATTTTCATGATAAGCGTTTATTAAATCACTCTCATTTATGATACCTCCTCTAGAGGTATTTATTATAATTGGGTTATTTTTCATTTGAGAAAATGATGACTTATTTATCATATTTTTTGTTTCATCTGTTAAAGGCAGATGTATGGAAATGATATCTGATTTTTCATATATCTCGTTTAAACCTGATAATTTAGCGTCAATTTCTTTATCATTTATTTCCTTAATATAAGGATCGTAGGCTAAAATCTTTAAACCGTTTTTTGAAGAATACTCAGCAACTTTTTTTCCAATTGTCCCAAATCCTATTATCCCTAAATTCTTTTGATTTATTTCTGTCGACTTTATTGTTGTTCTGGGCCATTCACCATTAATAGTTCCACTATGAAACATTGGAATTTTTTTAATAAGAGACATAGATGAAGAAACAACATATTCAGCAACAGAGTCAGCATTCATTCCTGTAGCTGGTTGAACATGAATATCTTTATTTTTGCAATATTCTGTATCTATGTTGTCTAAACCAACACCTAATCTTCCAATAAATTTTAACTTTGATGCATTTTTTAAAATATCTGAATTCACCTGAGTTTTATTTCTTACAATTAATCCATCATATTCTTTAATTATTTCTTCAAGCTCCAGTTTGTTTTCACATAATTTTTCCTCATATTTAACATCAAATTTTTTCTTTAAATTATCTAAACTATTTTGATTGATAAATTCCGTAATTAAAATTTTAATCATTAATTTATTAAATATTAGACTAAATTAGATAAGTCTTTTTTATTATCCTTGTATGTTGGTAGCGGATATTTAAAGGCAAATTTTCTAGGAATGCATTTTTCCTTAGCTTTTTCCCATAGAGACAGCCATTGTTTAAAGTTTTGTACTTTAAGATTTTTTTTATTTTTACTTCTAACATAAAAGTTTGGAAGTGGTTCCCTTCCCGATGGTTGACCAGCAATATTATATCTTAGATCAGCACTTATTCTAAAATCATTTGATCTATTTGGTAAAGAGCAGTGTATAGAATGTTTGTGCAATAATATTACATCACCAACGTTTGCTTCTAAATGAATATGCTCCATATCGTCAAGTAATTCACTATTTTTTAATTCTACTTGACCTCTATATCCTGATACATGATTTAATAATCCCATTTTATTTATTTTTTTTACTGTAATCATACATCCATTTTTCCTAGTAGTTTTAGTAAAAGGTATCCAGACAGTAACCATGTCGGTTAATTTTTGTCCTCTAGAATTTAAAACTGCAGCATCTTGATGCCACGGTGTTCTACCACTTAAACCATCATGAATTGATCCTTTAGGTAATTTTTTTTCAGGTTGTTTAATTCTGGTATTTTGAACAGGGTTAGACATTATTTCTTTACCCAAAATTTTTTCTACAACGTCCAAAATATTTTTATTATTAATTAAATTCCATAATGATTGAGTAGCAAAATAATCGCTATCTTTTTTTACGTGGTCTCTTGGCAATCGGGTATTAAAATACTGATCCAAATCGTAAATATTAAGCTTTGAGATATAAGAATATTTTTTTTTAAAATCGAAATTAAGAACTTTTTTTATATCTTTTTTTTTTGCATATTTTTGGATAAGACAATCCATAACAAATTCCATATCATTTAGAATTGGTTTTAAGTCTCTTCTAAAATTAAGTACATTTTTAACAATCAAGTACCCATTCTCATATAATTTTTTCTTAAGCCTATTTGTCATCATTAAAATTTATTTTATCATTAACAATATTTCAATGTTTTGGTACTGTGGTTAAATAGTTCGCATCATGAAAAGAAGTTAACATTCTTTTTTTGGTGCTAATTATATGGGGATAATATGAGATCCCTTTATAATTCCATATAACTGGTTTATTTAATGCATAACTACCATAAATAAAAAAACGCTTTGGACAATTTTTTTCTACAAACCGTTTCACTCCATGATAAGAATTTGGAGTAGATTGAAAAAAAACGACTGTTCCTTTTTTGGGTATAAAAGATTTGACTATTTCTAGTTCAGTTATTTTTGGAAATCTTCTAAAACTTTTTCTTAAATTTTTTTTTGCTTTTTTTCTATAAATAGTGAGAGAGCCACCATTCTTTTTTGGAATGTCTGTTAAATAAATTAAG
>CACEGO010000010.1 GCA_902559075.1 uncultured Pelagibacteraceae bacterium
TAATCCTCAATATCCATACTAGGTAAAATATAATTCAGTAAGTGAAAATTTTTTATATTATCGTTCCAATTATTATATAACACATTTTCATTAAAGATATGAATTTTGCTACTATCATCATCAATTATAATGGGCATAAAAAAAATATTTTTTTTAATAGGTAAGGATGGAAAAATATTTTGATTTTCTAAAATATCAAAAACATTTTTTTTACTAAAAGACACATTCATCTTAAAATGATAAACTTCATTAATAAATGTTTCTTCCTCAATTGAAAAAGTTTCAATTGTACCTTTTATTTCATTTAAAGAAATTTTTTCTAATTTCTTTTGATCATTGCTTTTTGTTATTGATAAAAATAGTTGACTAAATGCTTGAACAAATCCCTCTTCAATTATTTGATTCTTGTCAAAATTAATCTCAAATGGGGTGGATATTTCTATATCATTAATTAAAAATATTTTACTATTTGCTTTAGCTGTGGAAAAAAAAATATTTAATAAAGCAAGAACTAGAAAATAACTATATAAGTTATTTAATTTAAAAAATTTTAAAAAAAATTTCATATTTTATTTTAATGAATAACAAAACATTTACCTATAAAAAAAGCGGGGTTAATATAAAAGGAGCTGATAAGTTTGTAAGTTTCATTTCTAAAATTTCATCAAAGAAAAAAGGCAAAAAAAAGTTTTCTAATATTGGAGGATTTGGTTCAATAAATAGTATACCAAATAATATAAAACACCCACAAATTGTTGCTTGCACAGATGGTGTTGGAACCAAAATCGAAATAGCAAATATATTAAACAAATTTGATACAATAGGTATCGATCTGGTTGCGATGAGTGTGAATGATTTATTAGTTCAAGGTGCTAAACCTATGCTTTTCTTAGATTATATTTCTATTAATAAAATTAATTTACCTAAACTTAAATCAATCATCAGGGGGATTGTGGCCGGTTGTAATATTTCGGGATGTAATCTTGTTGGTGGTGAAACTGCCGAGATGCCTGGCACTTACGAAAAAGGGAAATTTGATATTGCAGGTTTTGCCGTAGGATTAGTTGATAAAAACAAAGTGCTTACTAAGGAAAAAATAAAAAAAAATAATCTTATTCTTGCTGTTCCATCTAATGGACTCCACTCTAATGGATATTCTCTTGTGAGACATCTACTAATTCAAAAAAAAATTAATATTAAAAATAATATATTTTTAAAATCAGAATTACTTAAACCAACAAAAATATATACAAAAGAAGTAATTAATTTAATTAATAAAAATTTAATTAATGGATGTGCAAATATCACTGGAGGAGGATTATCAGATAATATTAAAAGAATAATACCAGAAAACTATTTAGCTAACATTAATTTAAATAAAATTAAAACTAAAAAGATTTTCAAATGGCTAAAAAAAAATGGTATTTCAGATAGAGAAATGCTGAAGACTTTTAATTGTGGTGTTGGCTTTTGCTTAATAATAAAAGAAGAGAACTTTAAAAAAGTTTTAAAACATTTTTCGAGTAAATACAAACCATATGTAATTGGAAAAATTACTAAAGGAAAAAATAAAGTCAAATTAAATGGTTCCATCAACTGGTTCAAATAAATTAAAAGCAGCAGTATTTATATCTGGTGCTGGAAGTAATTTAAAATCATTAATTAAATTTTCAAAAAACAAAAAATCACCAATCTTCATATCTCTTGTAATAACCAATAATTCAAAAGCAAAAGGTTTAGATTTTGCAAATATTTATAAAATTAAAAGAAAAATTTTTAATTTTAGAGACAAAAAATTAGCTGAAAAAAAAATACTTTTAGAATTAAAAAAAAATAAAATTCGTATTGTCTGCCTTGCGGGCTTTATGAAAATTTTATCAAAATCATTTATTAAAAATTTTAAAGGAAAGATATTTAATATCCATCCTTCTTTACTTCCTAAATATAAAGGATTGAACACACATCAAAGGGCGTTAGATGATAACGAAAAATACTCTGGATGTACTGTTCATTATGTTACATCAAAATTAGATTCTGGAAAAATTATTCTTCAAAAACGTGTAAAAATTAACAAAAAAGATACGCCAGAAACTCTTGCTAAAAAAATTTTAAAACAAGAACACAAACTTTATCCTAAAGCATTATTAAAAGTATTTAGTCTTTAAAGAAAAAATCTATCTCAATTTTAGCATTTTCAACACTATCAGATCCATGAACAGAATTTTTATCTATTGAGATACCATATTTCTTTCTTATAGTTCCCTCTAAGGCATCTTGAGGATTAGTTGCCCCCATTAGCTCTCTGTTACCTAATACAGCATTTTCTTTTTCAAGTATCATTACTACAATTGGCCCAGATGAAAGATACTCACATAAATCATTATAAAATGGCTTTGTTTCGTGCACTTTATAAAATTTTTCTGCTTCAGTTTTTTCTATCTGAATTTTTTTTTCATTTAAAATTGAAAATCCTTTATTTTTAAAAATTTCTTTTATGTCGTTTTCAAGATTTCTCTCAACTGCATCTGGTTTTATAATTGATAAAGTTTGCTCAATGTTACTCATAATTATCCTCTATTAGTTTATTTAATAATCTTACTCCGTAACCTGTGGCGCCACCTGAATTTAAAGCACCTCCATATTTTGAAAATGCCATTCCAGCTATATCTAAATGTGCCCAAGGTGTTTTGTTTAATATAAATCTTTGTAAAAATTGTGCTGCAGTTGTAGATCCTGCACCACCAACATAATTAATATTTTGCATATCTGCATTTTTTGAATCAATTAATTTATCAAAGTTTTTATTTAAAGGCATTCTCCATACTTTTTCTTCAACTTTTTCACCAGTTTTGATCAATTGATTTGATAGTTTGTCATCATTAGAAAAAAGTCCTGCATACTCAGATCCTAAAGAAACTATTATTGCGCCAGTTAAAGTTGCTAAATCGACTATAAATTTTGGTTTAAATTTTTCTTCAGTATATGTAAGAGCATCTGCTAGCACTAATCTTCCTTCTGCATCTGTATTTAAAACTTCAACAGTCTTTCCACTATAAGACTTTAAAATGTCACCAGGTCTTAGCGCATTACCTCCAGGCATATTTTCAACAAGTCCAACTACACCAACAGCATTTATTTTCGCTTTTCTTAAAGCTAAACTCTTCATTAACCCAACTACAACAGCTGAACCAGCCATATCATAAGTCATATCTTCCATAAATTTTGCAGGTTTTAAAGATATGCCTCCTGTATCAAAACAAACTCCCTTACCAACAAAAGCTAATGGTTTAGAATTATTTTTTAATCCATTCCATTCCATTGTTACAAGATACGATCCTCTTATACTTCCTTGACCAACCCCAAGAAGAGTATTCATACCAAGTTTTTTTAATTTTTTTTCATCATAAACTGTTATCTTTAATCCATGTTTCTTTAATGAATTTATTCTTTTTGCATATTCGTCTGGATGCAGTACATTTCCTGGTTCAGACACTAGATCTCTTGTATAGAAAGAACCTTCTTCAATAGCTTTAAATTTTATTTGTTCTTGAGGGTTGGGCTTATTTTTTCCTGTAACAAATATATTAATATTTTTTTTACTCTTTTTAGTTTTATATTTTTCAAATTTATATGATTTTAATTTAACACCATGCAAAAAATGTCCAACAACATTACTCAGTTTACTTGGTGCAGTATCTGAAATTAAGACATAGTCTTTTATCTTAAAATCTTTAAAAGTATCATAGAATTTTGCTCCTAAATTTTCTAATTCTGAGTTCTTTATCTCTTTCTTTAATGATATTAAAATAATCTTTTTTTTTGAATTTAAATCTAAACTAATAATTTTTTTCTTTAAATCTTTTGATTTTAATAAATCAGTTACAAAAGAATATTCCTTATTTACAAGATATTTCTTTAAGGCTGAAATGTTAAAATTTTCGTCTGTAAATAAGACATGATTTACTGAATTTTTTACAGAAGAGATATTCTTATAATTAATTTGAACATTCATAAATTTAAATTCTATATGTTTGAGATGAGTGGTATATATGAATAAAAATACAATATTTCAATGAAAAAGTTAATTTATAGAAAATTGCTAAATGACTACATGAGTTTTTTTTTCATTGCTCTATTTAGCTCAGCTTTAATTATTTGGGTTTTTCAAGCAGTTAATTATCTTGATATAATGATAGAAGATGGCAGGGAATACACAGTATACATCAACTATTCGCTGCTAAATTTTCCAAAAATAATTAGTAGACTATTTCCATTTGTATTATTTTTTAGTATTTTTTATATATTATCTCAATATGAGCTAAATAATGAACTCATAATTTTTTGGAACTTTGGAGAAAATAAAATTAAATTTATTAATTTTATTTTATTTATTTCAATATTTTTATTTTTACTTCAAATATCTTTAACATCTTTAATCGTTCCTAAAAGTCAAGATAAAGCAAGATCTTTTTTAAGAAATTCAGAGGTTAATTTTTTAGGAAACTTTATTAAACCAAAAAGATTCAACGATACGATTGATGGAGTAACTATTTATGCAGAAAATAAAGACATTAATGGTAATCTTTATAACTTATACATCAAAAAAGATTTAGAAGATGAATTTGAAATTACATATGCAAATAAGGGTAAGTTTGAACAATCACAAGGAATACCAATTTTAATCTTATATGATGGGGAAACCATTAGAAATAGAAATAATAAAATAACAAATTTTAAATTTTCTAAGTCAGATTTTTTATTAAAAAACCTTAAAGCTAATACAATAACACAACAAAAAACCCAGGAGATGAAAACTACAGAAATTATATCTTGTATTATTTCAGTTTATAATTTGAAATTTAAATTATTTTCTAAAGATAAAGATGAAATTGTAAATTGTACCGAAAGTAACAAAATCAATATATTAAAAGAACTCTATAAAAGACTTGTAGTCCCTTTTTACATACCTATTTTAATGATGGTACCATATTTTTTGATTTTATCTTCAAAAGAAAAAACAAATTATCCTAAAATAAAAATAATTACCTTTTTAATAGGTGTTTTGGTTATAATTTTTTCTGAGGCAATAATAAGATTTGTTTCAAAAGAATTAATAGATAATTTAATTATTTTTGTTGCTCCATTTATTATATTTTTAATTTTTTACTTTTTATTTTTATTAAAACTTAATTTAAAAAAAACCATGAAAATATATTTAAAATTTTTTACAAGTATTTTTTTTAAATCTTTATTTTATGTTTTGGGTGTTATGGTAAGTTTGGTTTTTATATTAAATTTTTTAGGTGAATTAGATTTTTTTCAAAAAATTGAAATCGAGACATCTTTTACTATATTTTTAGCCCTGCTTAACTCTCCTGCTATGATTTTTGACATGACGCCATTTATTTTTTTAATAACAGCACAAATTTTCTTTGTAAAACTTTTTAATAATAATGAATTAGTTACTTTTAAATATTCAGGCTTGAAAAATTCAGAAATAATTAAAATTTTAATCACGCTTTCATTTATTACCGGCATCTTTATAATTACAATATTTTATTATTTCTCCTCTAGTTTTAAAAACTTATACCTAGAATTAAAATCACCTTTTACAAATGATGGTAAATATCTTGCAGTAGTAACTCAAAATGGCTTGTGGATTAGAGACAAAATTCAAGACAAAACATTAGTCATAAATTCATCTAGAATTGAAGAAAATCATTTAATTGGCAATTTTATTACAGAATTTGACAATAACTATAATGTTATTAAAAATATAAAGAGCAATAAGATTGATGTAAGTGATAAGCAATGGTTAATTTTTGAAGCCAGAGTTTATGAAGGGAATAATTATATTGATTTTGAAACATTAAAAATAGACACAAATTTTGATCTAAAAAGAATTAATACATTATATTCAAATCTTGGCTCACTGAATTTATTTGAGCTTATTGAGCTAAGAAAGAATTATAAAAAACTTAATTACTCAATAACAGAAGTAGATCTTCAGCTATTAAAATTAGTTTCATTACCATTTTTCTTATTATTGATGTGTCTTTTTTCATCAATATTAATGTTAAAAATAAAACATTTATCAAATAAAACTTTACAGATAGCTTTAGGATTATTTTTTTCAGTAATTATTTATTATTTTAACAATTTTTTTTATGTTTTGGGTACTACAGAAAAATTAAGCGTACAATTAGCAATATTAACTCCTTTATTTATTCTTGGTTTTATTAATTTCTTAATGTTAAGTAAAATTAATGAAAAATAAATTTATATATAAATTAATCTTAATTTTTACATTTAATCTTATATATTTAAATTTAGTCCATGCAGAAGAATTTAATTTTGATGTAACTGAAATCGAAATTTTCGATAAAGGCAATATATATAAAGGACTTAAACGTGGCACTATAAAAACAAATGATGGTATTGTTATTAACGCTAATACATTTATATATAACAAAATTACCAATATTGTAGACGCTGAAGGAGAAGTAAAAGTTGAAGATACAATTAATAACTATGTAATATTTTCTGATAAGGCAACATATAACAAAAATGAAGAAATAGTTATTACAAAAGGAAATTCAAAAGGTATTGATGATAAGAATAGGACTATAACGTCTGATAAAATTACTTATAACAAAATTACCAATATTGTAGACGCTGAAGGAGAAGTAAAAGTTGAGGACCTAACAAAAGATTATATAATTAAATCTGATAAGTTAACCTATTTTAAAAACAAAGAAGAAATATTAACGGAAGGTTTTACAGAAGCTGAAATACAATCAGAGTATAATATAAAGTCTAAAAATGTATTATATTTATTAAACACCAAAGAGTTAATTTCAAAAAATAAGTCAACGATAAAAGATAAAAATAACCAAATTTATTATTTAGATGAATTTATTTTTTTTGTAGATAGATATTTGTTAAAGGGTAAAAATGTATTAACTATTACAAATTATAATTTACCTAAATCTGACAAATTCTTTTTTTTAGATGGTATTTTTAATCTAAATGATAAAACTTTTACTGCTAAAGATACAAAAATAAATTTACATAAAGATATTTTTAATAATGATAAAAACGATCCAAGAATATATGGAGCTTCTTCAAAGGGTGATAACGATAGTACAATAATAAAAAAAGGAATTTTTACAGTCTGTAAAAAAAGAGAGGGTTGTCCTCCTTGGTCAATTAAATCACCAGAAATAAAACACAATAGAATTAAAAAGCAAATTGAATACAAGCATGCTATTTTAAATGTTTACGATATACCTGTATTCTATTTTCCAAAATTTTTTCATCCTGATCCTACAGTAGATAGACAATCTGGTTTTTTATTTCCTCAAAATAATAAATCAAATGTTCTTGGAACATCAATAACTCTTCCATATTTTAAAGTTATTTCAGATGATAAAGATTATACTTTCACACCAACTTGGTTTGATAATGATATTTATTCTTTTCAAAATGAATATAGGCAAGCAAATAAAAACTCTAATTTTGTTGCAGATTTTGGATTTGTTAATGGGTATGAGGAAAATAACAGATCACATTTATTTGCTAGTTATGATTTAGATTTGAAGTTAAGTGAATTTAATGAAAGTAATTTATTAATCAATTTCGAACAAGTTTCAAACGATACATATCTAAAAGTTTTTGATAGCTACATGTCTAATTCTGAAACTAAATTTAGTAATTCAAATGTAATGAATAATTCTATTAACTTATCACTTGATCATGAAAATTATAGTTTTACATCCGGATTTGAGGTCTGGGAAAATTTAAGTGTTACAAAAAATAGTGATAGATATCAATATATACTGCCATACTATAATTTTGACACGATTTTAGGAAATCAAATTTATAATGGATCGGTTGGTTTTAATTCTTCTGGAAGTAACAATTTAAATAACACAAATGATTTAACATCAAGTATTACAAATAATTTAGATTTCACATCAACTTATTATATAAATGATTTTGGTATGAGCAGCAATTTTAATCTATTTTTGAAAAACCATAACGCTATTGGAAAAAATTCTAATACTAAATCTAGTCCTGAAATTGATTTAGTGAGTTTATTTGAAGCTAATAGCAGTTTACCTTTAATTAACAAACAGTCGAATTACAATAATTACTTAACGCCAAGAGTTTCTTTTAGGCTCAATCCAACTGGAATGAAAAATAATTCAACAAAATCAAGAACTATTGATGTTGGAAATGTCTTTTCTAGTAATAGGTTGGGCTTAGGAAATACATTTGAATCAGGTAGATCATTAACATTAGGACTAGATTTTAAAAAAGAAAAGATAAATAATGACAAAGAGAAAGAGAATGAAAATACCGAGGATATAAATAAATTTTTTGAAATAAAATTAGCAACGGTCTTAAGAGATAAACAAGAAGAATTTATTCCAAAAACTAGTACTTTGCACAGAAAAACTTCTAATATTTTTGGTTCTATAACTAATAAACTATATAATAATTTAGAATTAAATTATAAATTTTCATTAGACAATGATTTAAATACATTCGAATACAATCAAATTGATACCACTTTTTCATTTAGTAATTTTGAAAATACTTTTAGTTTTGTAGAGGTAAATGGTGAAATGGGTGAAACAAATGTTTTTGAAAATTCATTAACTTATAATTTTGATGAAAGTAATTATTTAACATTTAAAACAAGAAGAAATAGAAAAATTAATCTTACTGAATATTATGACTTAGTATATGAATATAAAAATGATTGTTTAACAGCAGGTATAAAATATAAAAAATCATATTATTCAGATAGAGATTTAAAACCAAATGAAGATTTATTATTCACTATAACCTTATTTCCATTGACAACCTATGAACATAATGCAGAAGATCTAGTAAATTGAAAAAATTAGTAACGAATAATTAAAATGCAATATAAAAAAATTATTTTTATATTTTTGTTTTGTTTAATATTTTTCGCAAACAAAAGCTTAAGCAAAGAAAATAAAATATTAGTTAGAATTAACAATGAGATTATTACAACAATAGATATTTTGAATGAAATAAAATTTTTATCATTAACTAATAAAGAATTTAGAGATATCAACAAAAATAAAAAAATAGAAATAGCAAAAAACTCATTAGTAAGACAAAAAATTAAGTTTATTGAAATTTCAAAATTTAAGAAAAATATAGATTTAGATGAAAAAGTTTATGAAAATATCGTTAAAAATTATTTTAAAACTATGAAAATTAATACGCTTGAAGATTTAGATTTTTTTTTTAATAAAGAAAAATTAAATAAAGAATTTGTAAAAGAAAAAATCTCTATAAATACATATTGGAACAAACTAATTTACGAAAAATTTTCAAAAAATGTAAAAATAGACAAGCTTGAAATTAAAAAAAAATCTTATAGAAAAAAAAAAGCAAAGAGAATTTTTATTATCAGAAATTGTTTTCACTGTAGATAATAATGAGAATTTTAATCAAAAAATAAATTTAATAACTAAAATGATTAATGAGAGAAATTTTACAGAGGCAGCATTTAATTATAGTATATCAGACACCTCTAGTAACGGTGGTAAATTAGGATGGATTAAAGAAGAAATATTAAATAATAATATTAAAAATGAAATCAAAGAAAAAGATATTGGAGAATTTACAAAGCCTTTGGTAATTCCAGGCGGATTTTTAATTCTAAATATAGAAAATATTAGAGAAATAGAAAAAAATATAGATTTAGACAAAGAAATTAAAATTATAATTGATAAAAAAACTAACGATCAACTAAATCAATATTCAAACATCTATTTAAAAAAATTAAAGAAAAATATTCAAATAAATGAAATTTGAGCCAATACTAATTTTCACTGGGGAACCAAATAGTATTTTTTCAGAAATTTTAATAAAATCTTTAAAAAAAATTAAAATAAAAAAACCTATAATTGTAATTTCTTCACAAAAGTTATTAATAAAACAATTAAAAAACTTAAAATTAAAAAAAAAAATAAGACTATTAAATTATAAAAATTTAAAAAATTACCAGTTAGATAATAAAACAATTAATTTAATAGATGTGGATTACAATCAAATAAAAGCTTTTGAAAAAATATCAAGTAAATCAAAAAAATTTATAGAAAATTCATTTAAAACGGCATTTAGAATAATTAAGAAAGAAAAAATTTACAGGTTTATTAATGGACCAATTTCAAAAAAATATTTTTTGAACAAAAAACATCTAGGAATAACAGAATATATTTCTAATAATTTTAAAAAAAAAAATACATGTATGTTAATATTTAACAAGAAACTATCTGTTTGTCCTGTCACAACCCATCTACCATTAAAATTAGTTTCAAAAAAAATAGATAAAAAAAATATACAAAATAAAGTTGTTTTGATTCACAAATTTTATAAAGATAATTTAAAAAAAATACCTAGAATAGGAATTCTGGGTCTTAATCCTCATTGTGAAAGCATTCTAAAGTATAATGAGGACGAAAAAATAATTAAACCACTTGTTTATAAAATGAAAAAAATTGGTTACAAAATTAATGGTCCAATTTCTGCAGATACAATCTTTTTAAAAAATAATCGTAAAAATTATGATGTTATTATAGGAATGTATCATGACCAAGTCCTAACGCCTATAAAAACTCTTTTTGAATATGATGCTATAAATATTACGTTAGGTTTACCTTTTTTAAGAATTTCTCCAGATCATGGTCCTAATGAAAAAATGATGGGAAAAAACTTATCAAATCCTTTAAGTTTAATTAAAGCTATACAATTCTTAGATAAACATTGATTAAAGCAAAAAAAAGTTTAGGTCAAAATTTTTTAACTGATAATAATATATTAGAAAAGATTGTTAGCTATACCAAAATAGAAAATAAAACTATTTTGGAAGTTGGACCTGGCACAGGAAATCTTACATCGTATATTTTAAGAAAAAAACCAAAAAAGGTTATTGTAATTGAAAAAGATAATAATTTAGCAGTACACCTTAAAGATACGTTTGAAGACCAAATTCATATAATCAATAAAGATATTCTTGAAATTGACGAAAGATTTTTATCACAAGAAAAATTAACTGTGTTTGGCAATCTTCCTTACAATATTTCAACAGAAATTTTAAGTAAATGGATTGTATCTTTGAAACAGAGTTTTTGGTTTGATCATTTAATATTAATGTTTCAAAAAGAAGTAGCTGACAGGATAATTTCAAAAACTAATTCATCTAATTATGGACGGCTAACTATTTTAAGTAATTGGAAACTTAAAATTAAAAAAATTTGTGATATCAAGCCTAGCTCTTTTTCACCAAAGCCTAAAATTGAGAGTACATTGTTAATTTTTACTCCTAAAAATAATTATTATAAAATAGATCCAAAAAATCTAGAAAGTATAACAAGAGCCTTTTTTAATCAGCGAAGAAAAATGTTAAAAAAGCCTTATAATAAAATTTTTAATGGAAATCTTGATATATCAAAAAAATTAAAAATTGATTTAAATTTAAGGCCTCAAAATTTAGATTTAGAAACCTATTATAAATTAACTAATGAATATGAAAAATTAAATAGTTAACTTTTCAACATGTTTCCTTATATAGTTTTCATCATAATCTTTTGAACCATTGTTTACTTCAGCTTCAATTAAATTTTTAATTCTTGTATAACAGCTCTCTAGATTATCGTTTATAACTACATAATCGTAGTTAATCCAATGAAGCACATCTCTTTCAAACTGCTTGATCCTCTCTTCTGCTATCAATTTATCGTTTATGTGTCTATTTGATAACCTTTCAAATAAAACTTCTTTAGTTGGTGGTAAGATAAAAAAGGTGATTAATTTATAATCTAATTTTTTATTTTTTATTTGATCTGCTCCCTGCCAATCAATATCAAACAACACATTTTTACCCTTATTTAATTTATCAATTACCGGAGTTCTAGTTGTGCCATAAAAGTTATTAAAAACTTTTGCATATTCCAAAAACTCTGCATTGTTAATTAATCTTTGAAATTCTTTATTATTAACAAAAAAGTAATGTTCGTCTCTAGTTTCGTTTGATCTTGGTTCTCTTGTGGTGTGTGAAATTGAAATTTCGTAATTATCTAGCTTCGATAATTCTCTAACTAAAGTTGTTTTACCCGCTCCTGACGGAGAAGATAAAATTATCATTACCCCATCATTTTGCGAGGGCATTATTAAATTAGTTTGCTTTTCCTTCGATAAACTTAACTGCATCTCCTACAGTTAAAATTTTCTCTGCTTCACTATCTGAAATTTCAGATCCAAACTCTTCCTCAAAAGCCATAACTAATTCAACTGTATCTAGACTATCAGCCCCTAAATCATCAATAAAACTTGACTCCTCAGTTACTTTCGCTTCATCAATACCTAAGTGATCAGCTACAATTTTTTTTACCTTACTTGAAACGTCTTCTGACATATTGATCCTTTTTGTTATAAAATTCTTATTAGTTTAAAAACTTATTTTGTCAAGACATATACATTCCGCCATTAACATGCAATGTTTCTCCATTAATATAACTTGATTGGTCAGAACATAAAAAAACGACTGCATTTGCTATATCATTTGGCTCTCCTAAACGAGCTGAGGGAATTTTTGATATTATGGCTTCTTTAAACTTTTCATCTAATTTGTCCGTCATAGCAGTTTTAATAAACCCAGGTGAAATGCAATTTATATTAATATTTTTTTTTGCATATTCAACAGCTAAACTTTTAGACATCGCAACTATCCCAGCTTTTGATGCTGTATAATTCGCTTGTCCAGCATTTCCTGTATGACCAACAACTGATGTAATATTTACAATCTTTCCTGATTTATTTTTTAACATTTTTTTTATTGCAAACTTACTCATAAGAAATGTAGAGGTTAAATTAATATCAATTACCTTTTTCCACTCTTCAAAGCTCATTCTAATAACTAAATTATCTTGAGTTATGCCAGCGTTATTTATTAAACAATCTAAATTTCCACCAAGTTCTTTGGTTGCATTTTCAATAAATTCCTCAATTTTTTCACTTTGGGAAATATCAAATTTTAATATTTTAATATTTTCAAATTTTTTTTTTAATTCCTCTAATTTTTCAACTTTCGTTCCTGTGGCTAATAAATTTGCACCTGTATTATTTAATTTTTCAATGATTGAATTACCAATTCCTCCAGATGCACCAGTAACAATAATATTTTTATTTTTTAAATCCATCATATTCTTAAATTTTTAATATCGGCTTGATTATTTATTGTATCAATTTTTACTTCTCTGTTAATTCTTTTTATTAAACCAGATAACACTTTGCCTGGCCCTATTTCAATAAAATGATTTACATTATTTTTTATCATATTTAACACGCTTTCTCTCCATCTAACTCTATTTTCTATCTGTTTTATCAATAGTTCTTTTAAGTTTTTCTCGTCTAATATTTCTTCAGCTGTAACATTGGATATTAACTTTCTTTCTGAATTTATAAAATTTAACTTGTTTAATTCTTTTGTCATAATTTTTGTTGCATTACTCATAAGAGAGCAATGAAATGGAGCACTAACAGGAAGTTTTATATTTTTAATTGCTTTATCTTTTAAAGTTATCGTTAGCTTTTCTAAAGCCTCATTTTTTCCACTTAAGACAATTTGACCCTCTGAATTATCGTTTGCTATTTGAGCTGTAAAGTTTTCCTCGTTATTCTTAAGCAATTCTTCTAAAACTTCTACAGTTGAGCCTAGGACAGCTAACATGCCACCCTGACCTTTTGGGACAGCATTCTGCATAGCATCACCTCTAATTCTTAAAATTTTTAACGTATCTGAAAAATTTAAAAATCCTGCACAAGATAATGCCGAGTACTCACCTAAAGAATGACCAGCAAAATATCTTGCTTTATTTAAATCTATATTAAATTCATTTTTAATAACCTTGAAAATACTGTAGCTAATAAGAAATATTGCTGGTTGTGTGTTTGACGTTAGATCTAATTCCTCTTTTGGTCCTTCGAAAATTAGCTTTGTAAGAGGAAAATTAAGTATTTCATCTGCTTCTTTAAAAAGGTTTTTTACTTTTTCAAATTTGTCATAAAACTCTTTTCCCATTCCCACAGTTTGAGAGCCTTGACCTGGAAATACTAATGAAAACATATAAAAAAACTAATTATTTTGCCTTTTTAACTATTGATATTGAAGTTTTATAATAGTATATCCTCACATTTTATTAAAGAACTATAATGAATTTATACGAACATACAATCATTGCTAGACAAGATACTTCACCTAGTGAATTAAAGCAATTAACAGAGAAATATTCCAAAATTGTAGAAAAAAATGATGGCGAAGTAGTTAAAACTGAAAATTGGGGATTGCTAAATTTATCTTACTTAATCAAAAAAAATAAGAAAGGGAGTTACATTCATTTTAAAATAAAAGCAAAAGGTAATGTAATTGGTGAATTAGAAAAAAACGAAGCAATCGATAAAAAACTATTAAGATACCTTACTGTTAGAGTTAAAAAATTTGATTTAGAATCAAACTATTTTGGAAAAAAAGAAGAAGGTGAAAAAAAAGAAAGTGCTAAAAAATAATGCCTAAAAAACAGAGTGGAAATAAAAAAAGTAGACAAAGTAACTTTGCAAAATTAAGTATTTTTCAACCAAATAAGTATAAGTTTAAAAAAACATGTCCGCTCTCAATTAAAGGTGCTCCAGAGGTAGATTATAAAAATATTAAATTATTAAAAAAATATATTTCAGAAAATGGTAAAATTTTACCATCTAGAATTACTAACGTATCACAAAAGAAACAGAGAGAATTATCTCTTTCAATAAAAAGAGCTAGAAACTTAGCACTAATATAAAATGAAAGTAATATTATTGGAAAACGTTAAAAGAATTGGATCAATTGGTGAGGTGATTGATGTAAAGAGAGGATTTGCCAGAAATTTTTTAATAGCAAACAAAAAAGCTCTATATGCATCAAAAGAAAATATAAAAGAAGTAGAAAAAATTAAGTCTGAACTATCAAAAAAAGATAATGAAAAAAAGAAAGCAGCATCAGAAGTTGCAGAACAGATTAATGGAAAAGAATATTCTGTTAAAAAATTAAGCACAGAAAATAATGAATTGTACGGTTCTGTCAAACCAACTGAAATTTCTAAACTTATTCAAGAAGAAAATAAAATTGAAATTAAACCTTCAATGATACAACCAGTTGAAGAAATTAAATCTTTAGGAAAATTCAAAGTAAAAATATCTTTACACTCTGAAGTTGATGCAGAAATAACAATCAATGTATCCTCTGCTGATACAATTCAGTAATTATACACTCTTTTCCCCAGCTATAATTTAGAATTTTAATTAAAAAATTAATCTATAAGTTCTAATTTATGGATAATAATTTAAGTATTGTAAAAGACCAATTCAAAGAATTACCAAATAATATAGAGGCAGAACAAGCTGTAATTGGATCTATCCTTGTAAGTAATGATATTTTTGATGAAATTAATACAATTATTTCAAATATAAATTTTTATGACCCTATGCATCAAAAAATTTTTGAGGCTGTAGAAAGTCTTATATATAAAGGAATGCTTGCTAATCCAATAACCTTAAAAAATTATTTTGAAGACGAAAAAGATGAAATTAATATTCCAGAATATCTTGTGAAAGTAACAAAATTCTCTACTTCTGTGAGGCAAGCTATAGAGTATTCAAAAATTATTTATGACATGTTTGTAAGAAGAGAATTAATTAAAATCTCTGAACAAACTATTGATAGTGCTAAATTAAATGATTTAGATACCAATGGACAAAGCATCATAGAAAATTCAGAGAGACTACTATTTGATTTGGCAGAAAAAGGTTCTTTTAATTCTTCATTAGTAAAATTTGATGAGGCTATGAAACAAACAATTGATATGGCTTCTGCTGCTTACAAAAATGAGGAAGGTATTGTTGGTGTTCCAACTGGTTTAAGAGATTTAGATGATCGACTTGGAGGTTTACACCAGTCAGATTTAATTATTATAGCAGGTCGTCCCTCAATGGGTAAAACATCACTTGCAACAAATATAGCATTTAATGCTGCTTTAAAATTGCAAGAAAGTGCAAAAAAATCGACTATTGCTTTTTTTTCTCTAGAAATGTCATCTGAACAACTTTCAACAAGAATTTTAGCTGAGCAAGCTAGAATTAGATCAAACGATATAAGACGAGGAAGAATTTCTGATGAGCAATTTGATAAGTTTTTAGAAACATCAAAAAATATCTCTGAATTGCCTCTTTATATTGATGAGACACCTGCGATAAGTATTGCTGCGTTGAGCAACAGAGCAAGAAGAATAAAAAGACTATTCGGTTTAGATATGATTATTGTTGACTATATCCAATTAATGAGAGGAGCAACCATAAATAAAGATGGTAGAGTTCAAGAAATTTCACAAATAACTCAGGGATTGAAAGCAATTGCAAAAGAATTATCAATTCCTGTGGTTGCTTTATCTCAGTTGTCTAGACAGGTTGAACAAAGAGATGATCATAAGCCCCAACTATCAGATTTAAGAGAATCAGGTTCTATTGAACAAGATGCAGATGTTGTAATGTTTGTTTATAGAGAAGGTTATTATTTGCAAAGAAAAGAGCCCAGAGAGGCAACAGTTGAACATGCTGAATGGCAAGCCAAAATGAATGAAGTGGCACATTTGGCAGAAATAATAATTGGTAAACAAAGACATGGGCCTGTTGGCAAAGTAACTCTTGAATTTGAGGAACAATTTACGAAATTTAAGGATACTCAATTAAGTTAAATTCCAATATAAAGAGCTTGAATGATAGCTCATTTGTATCAAAATATTATTCTTAAAAATCCAAAAGCAATATTTGCTATCCTAGTTTTAACATTTATTAGTTTTGGTTATTTTTCAAAAGATTTTAGATTAGATGCATCATCAGAAACTCTTTTAATCGATGGTGATCCAGACTTAGCTTATTTAAATGAGGTATCAGACAGATATGGATCAAAAGAATTTTTGATACTTACCTATACGCCAAATGAAGGTATGGTAACTGATAATTCAATCAATAATTTGTTGAGTTTAAAATATAAAATTCAAAGTCTTAATTGGGTCCATAGCGTCATAACTTTACTAGATGTTCCATTATTAGATAATTCAGAAGCTCCTCTTCAAGAAAGGCTTGAAAGTTTTAAAACCCTGAAAGACGAAGATGTGGATAGAGATCGAGGATTTAAAGAAATATTAAATAGCCCTGTCTTTAGGAATTTTGTAATCAGTGAGGATGGTAAAACAAGTGGTATAATTGTAAACATAAAAGAAAATCAAATTTTAAAAAATTATGAAAATAAATCAAAAAAAGAAATTGAAAATCTTAAAGATAAAATCAAAAAACAAAATCATCAAAATATTCTAGAAATTAGACAAGTAATCCAAAGCTATAACGATGTAGGAAAAATTTATCTTGGAGGAATACCAATGATTGCTGATGATATGATGACTTTTATAAAAAGTGATATTGTAGTTTTTGGTATAGGTGTTTTGTTATTTATCATTGCTACTCTTTGGTTTGTTTTTAGAAATTTTCTTTGGATTATTGTTCCAATAAGTAGTTGCTTTTTTTCAGTTGTGATTATGACAGGATTTTTAGGTCTGCTTGGATGGAAGGTTACTGTTATATCTTCAAACTTTATTGCGCTGATGTTAATTTTAACAATGGCAATGAATATACATATAAGCACAAGATTTCTTCAACTTAAAAAAGATTTTCCTACAAAAAATAATTTTGAAATAATTTCCCAGACAACTTCAAAAATGTTTTGGCCAATTTTATACACAGTCCTCACTACTATAATCGCTTTTTTGTCATTAATTTTTAGTGAAATAAAACCTATTATTGATTTTGGATGGATGATGACACTTGGGTTGATTACCTCTTTTATAATTACATTTACTTTATTACCAACTCTTTTGAGTTTTGCCCAATTAAAAAAAATTTCTGTTAATAAAGAACAAAAATCAAAAATTACAAATTTTCTTAGTTTGATTTCGTTAAATAATAAAAATTCAATTTTCTTAACAACCGGTCTAGTTATAATTTTAAGTCTTACTGGAATAAGTAAGCTTGAGGTTGAAAATAGTTTTATAAATTATTTTGATAAAAATACTGAAATCTACAAAGGTATGAAGCTTATAGATGAAAAACTTGGAGGAACAACTCCATTAGAGGTAATTCTTAAATTTCCAAAAAAAGAAAAAGAGCAAAAATCTAATGATGACGATGAATTTGACGATTGGGGCGATGAAGAAGATAGTGATAATGAAAAGTATTGGTTTACTAAAGATAAAATCGATTTAATCACCTCTGTTCATAATTACTTAGATAGCCTACCTCAGGTAGGAAAAGTTATATCTTTTTCATCATTAATTGAAGTAGCTACTCAACTTAATAACAACAAGCCTTTAGGAACTTTAGAAATGGGTGTTCTTTATTCTAAAATACCTGAAAGTATAAAAACAGAAATTATTGATCCATATTTATCAATTAAGGATAATGAGGCTCGAATAAATTTAAGAATAATTGACTCTCAAGAAAATTTGAGAAGAAACGATTTAATTAATAAAATTAATTTTGATCTCAAAAATGAAATTGGCCTTGAACAAAATGATTACAAGCTTACTGGTGTATTGATATTATTTAATAATTTATTACAAAGTTTATTTAAATCTCAAATATTAACTTTAGGTTTAGTAATGATTGGAATATTTTTAATGTTTATTTTTTTATTTAGAAATATAAAACTTTCATTGATTGGGGTGGTCCCAAATTTTATTGCAGCTTTTTTTATATTGGGAATTATTGGATTGCTTGAAATACCTCTAGACATGATGACTATTACAATTGCTGCTATTACTATTGGAATTGCAGTTGATAATAGTATTCACTACATCTATAGATTTAAGGAAGAATTTAGTAAAATAAAAAACTATGATAAAACTATAAAAAAATGCCATTCAACTGTAGGCATTGCTATATTAAACACCTCAATTACGATTATTTTTGGATTTTCTATTCTGGTTCTATCAAAATTTATACCTACAATTTATTTTGGTGTATTCACTGGAATTGCTATGTTGTTAGCAATGTTATCTGTTTTAACTTTATTACCATCATTAATTTTGGTTATTAAACCGTTTGGTAAATCTATTTAATGCTTGAAATCTTAAAAGATTTTTATAAAGCAATTTCAATTATTGATCTAATTTATATTGTCTTAACAATATTATCGTTGATAAGCTGTTATAGAAAAGGATTTGTATTAAGTATTCTATCAATGGCAAAGTGGTTATTGGCCTACATCATTACCCTCATCCTTTTTCCAAAAATTAAACCTTTTGTAAAAGATATAATTGATAACGAATATGTGCTTGATGTTAGCTTAGGTATAACAATATTTGTTGTTGTTATATTTTTAGTTTTATTAATTAACAAAGGAGTAAGCAAGGCAGTGAGATATACAGGAATTGGAGGATTGGATACAACTTTTGGATTCTTTTTTGGCTTCATAAGGGCATATATAATTTCGGTTTGTATCTTTTCAGGTGTTCATATCGTTTATAATTACGATAAATGGCCAATTAATTTTGACAAATCATACGTCTTTCCATATTTAGAAAAAGGTAGTAGTTATCTCATAAAAGAATTTCCAAATGAAAAAACATATCAAGATTCTAAAGAGAAAATTGAAGAATTATAACCCCAAATTAAAAGAAGAGTGCGGTGTTTTTGGAATAAGTAATTCAAAAGATGCATCAGCTCTTACCGCTCTTGGTCTTCATGCTCTTCAACACAGAGGACAAGAGGGATGTGGAATAGTAACTTTTGATGGAGAAAAATATTACTCAGAAAAAAGATTTGGTTTAGTTGGTGATAATTTTAATAAAGAAAAAGTGCTTAATAATCTTAAGGGAAATTTTGCAATTGGTCATAACCGATATAGCACAACAGGGAACAATATATTGAGGAATATTCAACCCTTTTTTGCTGACACAAATGCGGGTGGAATTGGAGTGGCTCATAATGGAAATCTCACAAATTCAATATCATTAAGGAATAAACTAGTTGAGGAAGGAGCTATATTTTACACTACATCAGATACTGAAACGATTGTTCAGCTAATTGCTAAATCAAAAAGACCAAAGACAATTGACAAAGTAATCGATGCAATTTTTCAAATTCAAGGTGGCTATGCTTTGGTCATGTTAACACAAAACTCTCTAATTGGAGTAAGAGACCCTTATGGTATTAGACCTTTGGTAATTGGTAAACTTGGTAACAGTTATGTTTTAGCATCAGAAACCTGTGCATTTGATATTATTGGAGCAAAATTTTTAAGAGAAGTCGAAAACGGTGAGATTGTTTTAATTGAAAATAATGAATTAAAAAGTATTAAGCCCTTCCCTGCTAAAAAAGTTAGACCTTGTGTATTTGAATATATTTATTTTTCAAGACCAGACAGTTTAATAGGTGGTAAGACAGCATATGAGCATAGAAAAAATATTGGTAAAGAACTTGCAAAAGAAAATGATACTGATGCGGATATAGTAGTTCCAGTTCCAGATTCTGGAAATGCAGCTGCCATGGGTTTTGCACAAGAATTAAAAATGAATTTTGAACATGGATTAATTCGAAATCATTATGTGGGAAGAACTTTTATTGAACCAAGTCAAAAAATAAGAAGCTTAGGTGTAAAATTAAAACTTAATGCCAATCAAACAACAATTAAAAATAAAAAAATTATTCTAATTGACGACTCACTTGTAAGAGGCACAACATCGTACAAAATAGTTAAAATGCTTTATGATGCTGGTGCAAAAGAAGTTCATGTAAAGATTGCATGTCCAGAAATAAGATATCCAGATTTTTATGGAGTAGATACTCCTACTAAAAAAGAATTACTAGCAGCAAATAAAACAAATGATGAAATTTGTGAATATATTGGAGCTAAATCTTTAAGATTTTTATCAATAGACGGATTGTATAGAGCTATCGGTTTTGAAAAAAGAAATGAAACTTATCCTCAATTAACAGACCATTATTTCACAGGAGATTATCCTGTCAAATTGGTTGACGAATTAGGAGATAACAAAATAACACAATTATCTTTATTAAGTGCTGGTTCAAATAATTAAAGTATGAAAACTGTAAATTTTACTGAAATGAAAAATGGAACTAAAGAAGATTATGAACTTCTCGAAAAATTTGAAAAAAACTTTGAGAGAAAAACTGCTGATAGAGTTCTAAATTATTTGTCTAAACAAACAACGACATTGGAAGGTTATAAGATCACTAGATTAGAACATTCTTTACAAGCTGCTACAAGAGCATTTAAAAATAAAGAGAGTGATGAAATGGTCGTTGCAACTTTGTTACATGATATTGGAGATGATCTTGCGCCGATGAATCATTCTCAATACGCCGCATCTATTTTAAGACCTTATGTTTCTGAGAGAACTTACTGGATCATTCTTCATCATGGCCTTTTTCAAACTTACTACAGTGCTCATCATTTGGGTGGCGATAGAAACGCAAGAGATAAATTTAAAGACCATAAATACTATCAAGACACAATAGATTTTTGTGAAAAATATGATCAATGTTCTTTTGATCCTGATTATAAAAGTATGACTTTAGATGATTTTAAGCCATTAGTTAAAAAAATATTTTCAAAAGAGCCCTATTATCATCTTTAAATTTACTTATAAACAAGTAGTTAAAGCACATGATCGATACAAAAGATAAAATTATAAAATATTTTACATCAGGTATTAAAGAACCAAAAAATTTTAAAATTGGAATTGAGCATGAAAAATTTCTTTTTAATAATAAAAATAATAAAAGAGTTGATTATTCAAAAATAAAAGAAATGTTTCAAGCTCTTCAAGAGTTTGGTTGGAAGCCAGTACTTGAAAAGAAAAATATTATTGGATTAAATAAAGGAGGAAAAAACATTACTCTTGAACCAGGTAATCAAATTGAACTTTCTGGTGACAAATTAAACCATATGCACGAAGCATGTGCTGAATCACAAGATTATTTATTCGAACTTAAGCAAGTAACAAAGAAACTAGATATCAAAATTGTAAGCTCAGGCTTTGATCCATTCTCTAAATTAGATGAGATTCCAAATAATCCCAAGGAAAGATATAAACTAATGACCAAAATTATGCCTGAGGGTGGAGAATTAAGCTTAGATATGATGTACAGAACATGTGGTACTCAATTAAATATAGATTATAAATCCGAAGAAGATTTTAAAAAAAAATTTCTAATAACAAATTCAATAGTTCCAATTACAATAGCTCTATTTGCTAATTCATCTATAGTTGAAAAAAAAAATAGTAATTATTTGTCTTATAGATCAAAAGTATGGCAAAGCACCTCTAGGGGTGGACTTCCAAAATTATTTTTTGAGAATTTAAATTTTGAAAAATATGCTGACTTTGTAATGGAATATCCAATTCTTTTTATTGAGCATGAATATAAATATATTTCTGGATCTAATTATACATTTGGTGATTTTATGAATAGCAAAATCAATGAAGTAGGAAATAGACTGCCAACAGAAAATGACTTAACCACTCATTTAAGTACTATATTTACAGAAAATAGGTTAAAAAAATATATAGAATTAAGATCTATGGATACTTGCGGATGGGATTGTCTTTGTTCTGGACCAGCTTTTTTTATTGGAATGCTTTACGGTAATTTAGATGAAACATATGAATTGATTAAAAAATGGGATAAAAATAAAATAATTAATGCATATCTAGAGTCTCCAAAAAAAGGTTTTAACACTGAACTAATGGGAAAAGATTTGCATTATTGGGCTTCCAATTTGTTAGATCTTTCCCGAAAAGGTCTTAATAATAGAGATATATTAAGTAAAAAAGGTAAAAACGAAACTTTATTTTTAAACCATTTAAGGAAAGTCATTTTTAATAAATCAACAAATGCAGATTATATGATTGATAAATTTTCAAATAATGAAAATTTAGAAGAATTGTATGACCAGTAAAATTATTGCGATACAAGGAAATCATCCTTCTAAATTAAATCCTTTAACTGATACTAGTGTTTTTCTAGCAAACGAAATACAGAATAAAAAATATAAGATTTTCTATTATGATCCTAAAAATCTTTCAATTTTAAATTCAAAAGTTATTGCTAAAGGTTTTTTTATTAAATTTAATTATGAAAATAAAAAGTTTTTTGAAATATTGAAAAAACAAAAGCTAAATCTTACAAAATGTAAGTTTATTTTAATTCGCCAAGATCCCCCTTTTAATCTTGAATATATATCAACTACTTACATTCTAGATAGAATTAAAAGTAAAGTTAAAATAATAAACAATCCAACTTCTATAAGAAATATATCTGAAAAATTATACTCAGCAAAATATCAAAGATTTATGCCTAGTACGATTTTCACTCGAGATTTAGATGAAATTAAAATGTTTATAAATAAAAATAAAAAAATAATAATAAAACCTATACATAGTTTCAGTGGTAATGATATTCATTTATTAACTAAATTTAACTCAAAATTACTTAATAAATTTATAAAAAAACATGATCATATCATGTGTCAAAAATTCCTTCCTAAAATAAGTAAGGGAGATAAAAGAGTCTTTATTATTAATGGAAAAGTATGTGGTGCAATTTCAAGGATTCCAAAAAAAGGATCGTTTTTAAGTAATATGAGTAAAGGAGCAAAACCAACTAATATAAAATTAACAAATGTAGAAAATAAAATTTCAAAATTAATTGCATACGATTTAAAAAAAGAAAATATTTTTTTTGCAGGAGTTGATTTCATAGATCAGAAACTCAACGGAGATATTAATGTTACATCTCCTACTGGACTTAAAACTCTCTTTGATCTCTCAGGAAAAAATTTAGCTAAATTTTTTTGGAAAGAACTAAAGGCGTGAACAATTTAACAAATCAACAAAAAGGTTCGTTGATGGCTTTTATAGGAGTTATGTTTATAACTCCTGACTCCTTACTGATTAGATTATCAAATATTGATACTTGGGGAATGCTTTTTTACAGAGGAGCAATACCATTTGTAGTAGTTCTTTTTGGTCTTATTTTATTTTATAAAAATAATTTTTTTAAAGCCTTATTTAAAATTGGTTACCCTGGTATATTTTATGTAATTAGTTTTTCTATTTGTAATATTACTTTTATTATCTCAATACAAAATACCAATGTAGCAAATACATTATTAATGGTGGCTCTTGCTCCAATGCTTTCGGCAATCTTAGGTGCTATTTTCTTGAAAGAAAAACCAGATAATAAAACTTGGATTGCTATAATAATTACGTTTGCAGCATGCGTTTATATTTTTTATGATTCTTTAAGTCTTGGTAATTTTTATGGGGATTTATTTGGATTAATAACTTCTTTTGGCTTGGCCTGTAACGCTAACATTGCACGATACGCAAAATCGACTGACTTGGTACCTGCTGCTGTGATTGGAAAATCTTGTGTTGCTATATTTGCCTTTTTCTTTGTTAAAGACTTCTCTTTAGCAGGAAATGACCTTTTTTATATACCTTTAATGTGTGTGATGTGCGTAGCTATACCTTTTGTTTTAGTTACCATAGCGCCAAGATTTATTACAGCTGCAGAAGTTAACCTTTTTTTTCTTCTAGAGACAATTCTGGGACCATTATGGGTTTGGATGGTTATTAAGGAACAGCCATCTAATGAGACCATTTATGGTGGTATAGTCATCATTATCACGATAGCAATTCATTCTTTGCTAGCCATAAAAAAAACACAAACCAAAACTACCTAGCCAGCAATTATTAAAACTTAAAAAATTATAAATGCAAAAAGAAGTAAAAAAATCTTGGGCTCTATTTATTGGGATAGGAGTAATGATGATTGCTCATGGATTACAAATGCAAGTTATGGGTATTAGATCAGTGCTTGAAGATTTTAGTGTTTTTACAACTGGTATCTTCATGTCTGGATACTTTGTTGGTTATTTTATAGGCTCAAAAACTACTCCTAATTTTGTATCAAAAGTTGGTCATATAAGAGTATTTGCTGCATTTGCTTCACTTGCATCTTTGAGCGCGTTAGTTGCTGTAGTTTATGTTAATCCATTTATGTGGACAATCAGTCGATTTATAACAGGTATAAGTTTGGTTAGTTGTTATGTTGTTACTGAAAGTTGGTTAAATGATAGAGCAACTAATAAAAATCGAGGACAATTACTTTCTGCTTACATGATGGTAATTTATTTTGGGTTGGCTATTGGCATGTTGTTACTTAATGTGAGTAAACCTGAGGATTATGAACCTTTTATTTTAGTTTCAATTTTACTTTCAGTGGCTCTAGTCCCTATTTTATTGACAAAAAGACCTGCGCCTAAATTTAAAAAAATAGAAACAATAAGCATTAAAGAATTGTATAAAATTTCTCCTCTTGGTTCATTGAGTTCGTTTTTTACTGGTATTATTCACGCTGCATTCTTTTCTCTGATTTCTGTTTACGCAACTCTTGCAAAATTTACTTTAGCTGAAACTTCAATACTTTTATTTATTGCAACAATTGCAGGAGTAATTGGCCAAGGTCCGATCGGTTATTTTTCAGATACTTTTGATAGAAGAAAAGTAATTATAATAACAACTTTTGGAAGTTGTTTTTTTGCTTTAGTTTCAATTTTAACTTCTAATGATCCTATACAAAATGTTTATTACATGGATGAATTTAGTTTTAGAAAAGTTATTTTTTTTATCTCAGTAGGACTATATTCAAGCTTATGTCTTCCTTTATTTTCACTAAACCTTGCTCATACAAATGACTTTGTTCCTAAATCAAAATTCGTAGCAGCTGGGGGTGGTTTACAATTTATTTTTGGTGTAGGTGCAATTAGTGGTCCTATTTTATGTTCTATATTTATGGAATGGTTTGGAATAAATGGTTTATTTATTTTTTTGATTATTTCCCATGCAATAATTGGTGGATTTGGTTTATATAGAATGAAAGTTAGAGAAACTGTCGAAAACCCAGACTCAACATTTACACCAGTTCCCGCAACAATAACACCTGCAGGATTAGAATTAGATCCAGACACACCTGCTACACTTGATGAAAACCCAGTTAAAGAAACTGTAAAAACCTAAATTTTAATTTGATTAATAGTTAACTAATTAATTCTATTTTATCACCAACATGAATGTTTGAAGAAGATAGTATTTGGCATCTAATTCCACCTTTCCTGAGAAATTCTTTTAAAACATTCTTCTGATTCAGCATTTCTGTTAAATGCCTACATGGTCTACACAAATCAATTGCATCCAATTCAACACTTCCTACCTTCAACTTTTTACCAACCAAATCATTTAATCTGATACCTTTGGTTATTACATTTCTTCTAAAATCTATGTAAGGTATATTTAGGCCAAATCTGATATTGTAATCATCTATGTTCTCTGACTCTATTAATGATAATTGATTATAAGGATCATTAAATTCATGAAAATGTCTATCACCTATTATCCCTTTATTAGCTAAAACCTCTATAGAATTAACTTCTTTGATAGGTTGATTATTGTTTTTAGTAATTCCTAATTTTAATACTTCGCCCATAAAATAATATTGAATAAATATTTAAATAAATAAAATAAAAATTAGTTTGCATCTAAAACTGCATGAAGGAACTGTTTAGTTCTTTCGTTTTGAGGGTCTCCAAACAATTTTTCAGGAGGTCCTTCTTCAAAAATTTTTCCTTCATTAAAAAAACAAACTCTATCAGAAATTTCTCGAGCAAATCCCATTTGATGAGTAACCATTATCATTGTCAAATTATGCTCTTTATTTAATGATCTAATAACATTTAAAACTTCACCTACAACTTCAGGATCAAGTGCAGAAGTTATTTCATCTAAAAGCATTACTTTAGGCCTCATTGCTAAAGCTCTTGCTATTGCAACTCTTTGTTGTTGACCACCTGAAAGTCTACTAGGGTGCTGATCTTTTTTGTCAGTTAAACCAACCAACTCTAACAATTCTAATGCTCGCTCCTCAGCCTCCTCTCTTTTAAGGCCCAATACTTCAACTGGAGCTTCGATACAATTTTGTAATGCTGTCATGTGTGGAAATAAATTAAATTGCTGAAAAACCATACCTATCTTTGAACGCCTGTCTCTCAAATACTTTTCACTAGCTTCAATCGTTTTACCATTCTCATTCATATGAGTTAAAGTTTCTCCATCTAAATGAATAATACCTCCATTAATTTTCTCTAAAGTCATCAACACTCTAAGGACTGTTGTTTTTCCAGATCCAGATGGTCCTATTATAGAAACCATTTCATTTTTTTTAATATCTAAATTAAGCTTATCTAAAACAATTAGATCACCATATTGTTTCGTTACGTTATCAAATTTTACTATTATTTCTTCTGAATTATTTTTATTCATAGTTTATTTTTTTATTTTTCCTTGTGCTTTATTAACATCTTTTTCTAATTTTCTAACCCACATTGCAGCAGGTATAGATAATGTTAAAAATATAACTCCTACTATAGTATATGGTTCTAAATACCTATAATTATATCCACCAACAGCTGTGGCTGCATGGAATAATTCTGCAACACCTATTGTTGAAAGCAATGGGGTATCTTTAAATATGCCTACTAAATAATTTCCCATACCTGGTATTGCTATTGGAAATGCTTGTGGAAGAACAATTCTTCGATAAGTATATAATGTTGAAAAATTAAGAGCTCTACATGCTTCCCATTGAGTTTTTGAAACACCTTCCAACGCTCCTCTGTAAACTTCAGATAAATAAGTTCCAAAATGAAGGCCAATTGTTATCATCCCACATACCCAAGCAGATAAAGTAATACCAAATTGTGGTAAGACGAAATAAACAAAAAATAACTGAATTAGAAGAGGTGTTGATCTAATAAACTCTACTATTTCTCTATTTATCCAATTAATTATTTTTGATGGTGTTCTTTGTCCTAATAAAAAAAACAATCCAACGACCAGAGCTATTGCATAACCTACACCAGCAGCGAGAATAGTATTAAAAGTTGCTACTGCCATTTTTGGCAATATTTCTATCGCAAAATCCCATCTCCATCCCATTTCCATGATCTAGATTTTCTCCTTCCCTACTTTTCTAGCTGCTAAAACTTCTAACCATCTTAAAAATGGTACCAATGCAAATCTTGCCATTATGTAATATATTAATAAAGCTGTACCAAAACACTGAGCAGACAACCATGTTATAGAATTAATTTGTTTAGCTTCAAAAGTAAGATCAACAACTGTAACTAGAGCAACCAAAGCTGTTGCCTTCAACAATTCCACTGTTAAATTTGCTGCTGGTGGAAGAATTATTGGAAAAATTTGTGGTATGATAATTCTTTTTATCCTTTTAGCGGGTGTAAAATTTAATGCATGAGCTGCCTCCCACTGTCCTCTAGGCACTGCGAGAATTCCGGCTCTGACTATTTCAGCACCGTATGCTCCAAAATTTAAACCTAAGGCTACTACACCTGCGGTAAAAGCTTCTAAAGATATCCCAAAAAAAGGTAATACATAATATGCCCAAAACAGTTGAACCAAAAGCGAGGTTCCTCTAAAAAATTCTATATATACTGTTGCTATACCTTGAATTAACAGATTCTTGGAGAGTCTCATTAAACCAAAGATCATAGAAATAATCACATATAGCATCATCGAACAAACAAGAACTTTTATTGTAGTTACGGTTCCTAATAAAAGTGTAACCCCATGTTCATTTAAAAATTCAAAATATGTCAAAGTAATTACCTTAAGATTTTAAAAACCAGGCAACAATTAAGTTGCCTGGTTTAATTTTTTAATTATTTAAATTATTTAGTTGAGCAAGCCCACTCAGTAGTCATGTCAGGTGGAGGAAGCTGGGCTTTATCATATCCATACTTACCAGCCCTCTCTAACATTTTACTTGGGTTAGCTAAAACTTTAGCTAAAGCAGCATTGAATGCTTCTCTGAACTTGTCATCACTTTTTCTAAAACCAATCCCAACTACATTGACAGTTTCTTTGGGCATTAGTTTTGGATCAGTCACTTCAAATGCACCACCAGTTTTTTCTTCATGCTCTTTTGCACCAAAGAAAGTTTGTACCGCAGCATCAGCTCTTCCTGCTTTCATAGCAGCAAGTATTCCTACTTCACCCTCTACAAGTAACATTTGACTGTCAGGAACACCAAATTTTTTAGCAGCTTCTACAGTGTTAAACCCAGTTCCTGTAACTAAAGTAGCTCCAGTTCTAATTACATCTTCATAATTATTAATTCCTTTAGGATTTCCTTTAGGAACTAACATTGCATCACCGAATACTCCTATTGGATCTGAAAAATTAATATTTTCACATCTACTTTTTAGAATATACATACCTCCAGTAATCATATCTGATCTGTCAGCATTTATTCCTGGAATAAGGCCTGACCACTCAAAAACTTTAGTTTCATGTTCAGTAATACCCATTTCCTCCAAAACAGTTAAAGCGATCATGTTTACAAATCCTAAAGCTTCGCCATTATCTCCAGCATAAGCCCATGGTACAGCAGTACCAAATCCAAGTCTTAGTTTATGTCCATCCGCAAGTCTCTCTGTTAACGTTTTTGCATTAACAGTGGAGATGCTAAATAGAAGAACAAATAAAACTGTTAACGTTTTATAAATT
>CACEGO010000011.1 GCA_902559075.1 uncultured Pelagibacteraceae bacterium
GTAGTGGTGCTTGTTGGACATATATTAAAATTTGGTTTAATAGATTTATGTATGGAATGTATCCAAATCCTGAGCAGTGGCGTATCAATTTATCATTTGTAGCTTTAGCTTTTTTAGGAACAATTGGTTTTTTTGCTACAGAAAAATTTAAAAAATATTTAACTCTTTATTATGTTGTTGTTTATCCAATTATTGCTTTTTTCTTTATTTTCTTTTTTATATCTGGTGGTCCAATATTTTTTGATTTTTCGTACGGAATTATTGCAGCTGTAATTTCAGTTATAATTGGATTTTTTATTCCTTCAAAATTTAAAATGTACTATTTCATTATAGTTCCGATCACAGTCTATATATTATTAAAATATGTATTTTTTTATGAAGAGCTTATCGAACTTGGTAAATTAGAAACATTAGAGTGGGTAGAGACAGGCGCTTGGGGAGGTTTGTCTTTAACTTTTATAGTATCATTTTTTTGTTTAATTTTTTGTTTTCCCATAGGCTTGTTTTTATCTTTGGGCAGAAGGTCTGATTTTCCAATAATTAAATATTTTTCTATAGGTATGATTGAGTTTTGGAGAGGTGTTCCATTGATTACAGTATTGTTTATGTCTTCAGTAATGTTTCCAATGTTTTTACCTGAAGATATGTTTATTGATAAATTAGTTAGAGTAATTATAGCAATTTCATTATTTGAAGCTGCTTACGTAGCTGAAGTTATTAGAGGTGGTTTACAAGCATTACCCAGAGGTCAGTACGATGCTGCTAAATCTTTAGGAATGGGTTATTGGAAGATGCACATTCTTGTGATTTTACCACAGGCACTCAAACTTGTAATACCGGGAATAGCTAATACTTTTTTAGCTCTTGTAAAAGATACACCTTTAATATTTGTTGTAGGACTTTTAGAAATAGTTGGAATGCTTAACCTTGCCAAAACTAATCCAGAGTGGCTTGGATTTGCGATGGAAGGTTATGTATTTGCATCAGTTTTATTTTTTATTATTTGCTATGCAATGAGCAAATATAGTTATAATTTAGAACAAAAATATAAAACGGAAAGATAATGTCAGATAAAATAATACAAATCACTGAGATGAATAAATGGTTTGGTGATTTCCAGGTTTTAAAAGACATAAATTTAGAGGTTGAAAAAAATAAAAAAATCGTCGTTTGTGGTCCATCAGGTTCAGGAAAATCGACTCTTATTAGATGTATAAATAGATTAGAGGAACATCAAAAAGGTTCAATAATTGTAGATGGCAATGAATTAACCGAAGATACTAAAGATATTGAAAAAATTAGAGCTGAAGTTGGAATGGTATTTCAGCAATTTAATTTATTCCCACATCTTTCTATTTTAGACAATTGTACGCTGGCTCCAATTTGGGTAAAAAAAATGCCGAAAAAAGATGCCGAAGAATTAGCCATACAGCACTTAGAGAAAGTGCAAATTGCAGATCAAGCTAATAAATATCCTGGACAATTATCCGGCGGCCAGCAACAGAGATGTGCAATAGCCAGAGCTTTATGTATGGAACCAAAAATAATGTTATTTGACGAACCAACATCAGCCTTAGATCCTGAAATGATCAAAGAAGTTTTAGATGCAATGGTTAATTTAGCAAAAGCAGGAATGACAATGATAGTAGTAACTCATGAGATGGGTTTTGCTAAAGAAGTTGCAGATGAGGTCATTTTTATGGATGAAGGGATGATTGTTGAAAGAGCTGAAACCAAAGAGTTTTTTGCTAATCCAAAGAGCGACAGGACTAAGCTATTTTTAAGTCAGATCCTATAAAATATATAATTTAAAGGCTTTAATAGTACATAAATTCAATTTAATTTTAGGTAATTTTGTAACAAGTAATGCTTGACAGAATTTTTATAAATATAATTTTTCTCAAAAAAAAAATAAATTTTTCTATTGCAGTAACATTAATAAATAGGTTGAATGGTGTTTATAAAATTTAATTAAGAGGGGTCTTAATGGAAGATAATTTCAATAAACACTTAGGCAATAAGCTTAAGTTAAGAAGATTAGCTTTAGGTTTAACTCAAACAAAGGTGGCAAAAGCTATAAATGTAACATTTCAACAAATACAAAAATATGAAAAAGGTACTAATGGTGTAAGCTCAATTAGATTGCTTCAACTTGCTAATTATTTAAAAGTACCAATTAATTATTTTTATGAAGATTTTTCAGAGTATTTAGTAAATTTAGAAAAATCACAGGAAGGCCATATGAGTGTTAATTATAATTTTCTTATAAAATTATATTCAGAGCTTACTGCGGATCAAAAATTAAAATTTAATAAATCTTTACAAATTACAGCATCAGGAATTTCAAAAGTAATCTAAGATTAATTTATAACTGACCCCAAATTAATTTTATGATTTTTTAATAATATATTCTGGCTCCTCGGGCAGGACTCGAACCTGCGACCAATTGATTAACAGTCAACTGCTCTACCAACTGAGCTACCGAGGAATGTAAAAAAGCAAACTTACTTTTTTTTATAACTAAAACAAGATTTTTTTTGGAGGCAACGCCCGGAATCGAACCGGGATACAAGGATTTGCAATCCTCTGCGTAACCATTCCGCCACGTTGCCATCTTATTTTTAGCTAATAGCTACAGATGCCTTTTTATATTAAATTTTTTCTATTAGTCTATTAAATAACGAACCAAATTGATTATTGTTAATTTAGATTATTAAATTATAAACTTTAACATCGATGAGTAGCGATAAATATATACATTCTGATGTAGAAAATAGAATTTATTCTTATTGGGAAAAAAATGGACTTTTTAAACCTAAGGAAAATTCAAAAAAATTTTCGATAGTAATCCCACCACCAAATGTAACAGGTAGTTTGCATATGGGTCATGCACTGAATAATTCTATTCAAGATTTATTAGTTCGTTATCACAGGATGAATAACTTTGAAACATTATGGCAACCAGGTACGGATCATGCTGGTATAGCTACTCAGGCTTTAGTAGAAAAAAAATTATCTTCTGAAAAAATAGATAAAAATGAAATTGGTAGAGAAAAATTTATTGAAAAAGTTTGGGAGTGGAAAGATCAATATGGAGACATAATAATTAACCAATTAAAAAAACTTGGTTGTTCATGTGACTGGTCAAGAAATGCTTTCACAATGGATGAGAATTTGTCAAAATCAGTGATTAAGGTATTTGTTGATCTTTATAACAAAGGTTTAATTTATAAAGATAAGAAATTAGTTAATTGGGATACAGTTTTAAAAACAGCTATTTCAGACTTGGAGGTAGATCAAAGAGAGGTTAATTCTAAAATTTATTACATCAAATATCCCATAGATGGAACAGATGAATTTATAACAATTGCAACAACAAGACCTGAAACAATGCTTGGTGACACTGCGATAGCAGTAAATCCAAAAGATGAACGATTTAAATCTTTTGTTGGAAAAACAGTTACCATTCCAATTGTAGGAAGAAAAATAAAAATTATTGAAGATGATTACGCAGATCCAGAACAAGGAACAGGAGCATTAAAAATAACTCCAGCACATGACTTCAATGATTATGATGTGGGTCAAAGAAATAATCTTGAAATAATAAATATTTTTACTGAAGCGGGCAAAATAAATGACAATGCTCCAAAAGAGTATGTTGGTCTTTATAGGTTTGAAGCCAGAAAAAGAATTTTAAAAGAACTCAAAGATAAAGAATTTTTTGTAAAAGAGGAAAATATTAAAAACAAAGTTCCTTATGGAGATAGATCAAATTCAATAATTGAACCCTTATTAACAGAACAATGGTTTGCTGACGCTGGTAAATTATCTGTTAAAGCTAAAGAAGTTGTTAATTCAAAGAAAACAAATTTTTTTCCTGAAAATTGGTCAAAAACTTATTTTCAATGGATGGATAATATTGAGCCATGGTGTATTTCAAGGCAACTTTGGTGGGGACATCAAATCCCCGCTTGGTACGGTCCAGATGAAAAAATTTTTGTTTCTGAAAATGAAGATGATGCAAAACAACAAGCTAAAAAACATTATGGCAAAGATGTTGAACTAACTCGTGATCCAGATGTTTTAGATACCTGGTTTTCATCTGGCTTATGGCCTTTTGCAACACTTGGTTGGCCTGATGATAATAAATATGTAGATAAATTTTATCCAACATCAGTACTAGTTACAGGTTTTGATATTATATTTTTCTGGGTTGCTAGAATGATTATGTTTGGAACTGAATTTCTTAAGAAAGAACCTTTTAAAGATATTTATGTTCATGCATTAGTAAGAGACGAGAAAGGACAAAAGATGTCTAAATCTAAAGGAAATGTTATTGATCCTTTAGATTTAATTGAAAAATATAGTGCAGATGCACTTAGATTTACTTTGTTATCAATGGCATCACCAGGTACCGATGTTAAACTTTCTGAAGATAGAGTCAAAGGATATAGAAATTTTTTAAACAAATTATGGAATGCAAATAATTTTTTAATTACTAATGAATGTGACTTTAAAGAAATAGATAAAGTTCCTAATTTAAATGTAAATATTAATAAATGGATATATTCAGAACTAATTGAAACTAAAAATAAGATAGAAAAAAATCTTAAAGATTATAGGTTTGATGAAGCTGCTAAAAATGCGTATCAATTTGCATGGCATTCTTATTGTGATTGGTATTTAGAACTATCTAAAACAATTCTCTTTTCAGAAGACGCGAAAGCTAAAGCAGAGGTTAAAAAAGTATCATCCTATGTATTCAAACAAATTTTGATATTACTACATCCTTTTATTCCTTTTGTTACTGAAGAAATTTGGCTCAAAAACAAATTTGATAATAACGGTGCTGATTATTTAATGCTTAAAAATTGGTTATCTGGTGAAATAAACAAGGATAGTAGTACTGAGCAAGTTGAAAAAATCATTAATATCATTTCAGAGATTAGATCATTTAAAAATGAGCTAAATGTAGGTCCTGGATCATTTATCGATGTATCAATAAGTAATATTAATAAAAATCAAAAAGACTTTATTAATACAAATGAAATTATTCTAAAAAAACTAGGCAGAATAAATAACATATTGGATAAAGATTTAGATAAACCAGCTGCGACAATGGTTGTTTCAGGTAATTTGTTTAAGATTTATTTTGATAAAGATGTTGATTTAAAATTAATAAAAGAAAATTTAACAAATAAACAAAGCAGATTAGAGCAAGAGATGAATAAAATATCTCAGAGACTAGAGAACAAAAATTTTGTAGACCGTGCTCCAAAAGAGATTGTTGAACAAGAAAAAAATAATTATAATAATTTAAAGAATGATATTGAGAAAATATCAGTAACAATAAAGGGTATATAATGGCTAAATTCAATAAGAAGAAACTTCCAAGTAGACATACATCATTAGGGGCAGATAGAGCTCCACATAGATCTTTTTATTATGCAATGGGGGAAACAGAGAAAGATGTGGCAAAACCCTTTGTTGGCGTAGTTTCAACATGGAATGAAGCAGCACCATGTAATATTGCTCTTATGAGACAGGCTCAATCAGTTAAAAAAGGAGTTAGAGCTAATGGTGGAACACCAAGAGAATTTTGCACAATTACAGTTACTGACGGTATTGCAATGGGTCATGAAGGAATGAAGTCTTCATTGATATCTAGAGAAGTAATTGCAGATTCTGCTGAACTTACTGTTAGAGGCCATTGTTATGATGCCTTAGTTGGTATTGCGGGATGTGATAAATCCTTACCAGGTCTAATGATGTCTATGGTTAGATTAAATGTACCAAGTGTATTTATTTATGGTGGATCAATTCTTCCAGGCAAATATAAAGGTAAAGATGTAACAGTAGTAGATGTATTTGAAGCGGTTGGAAAACATTCAACTGGTCAAATGTCAGCTGCAGAACTAAGAAAATTAGAATTAGTTGCATGCCCAAGCGCAGGTGCTTGTGGAGGTCAATTTACTGCAAATACTATGGCATGCGTATCTGAAGCAATTGGATTAGCTTTACCTTATTCAGCAGGAACACCAGCCCCATATGAAGAAAGAGATAAATACGCAAAAGCTAGTGGTAAAACTGTTATGAACCTTTTGAAAAAAGGAATTAAACCAAGAGATATTGTAACTAAAAAAGCATTAGAAAATGCTGCAACTGTAGTTGCTGCAACTGGTGGTTCTACTAATGCAGGATTGCATTTACCTGCTATAGCAAATGAAGCAGGAATTAAATTTGATTTAATGGATGTTGCTAAAATTTTTAAAAGAACTCCTTATCTTGCAGATTTAAAACCAGGTGGAAAATATGTTGCAAAAGATATGTGGTTAGCAGGTGGTGTTCCAATGTTATTAAAAACTTTATATGAAGGTGGATATATTCATGGTGATTGTATGACTGTTACTGGAAAAACTATGAAGGAAAATTTAAAAGGAATTAAATTTAATCCAAAACAAAAAGTAATGAGATCTTATAAAAATCCATTATCACCAACAGGAGGAGTTGTTGGATTAAAAGGAAATTTAGCTCCAGAAGGTGCAATTGTTAAAGTTGCTGGACTTAAAAAATTACAATTTACTGGAAAAGCAAGATGCTTTGAAGATGAGGAAAGTGCAATGAAAGCTGTTCAAAGCAGAAAGTATAATGATGGTGATGTAATCATAATTAGATACGAGGGACCAGTTGGAGGTCCTGGTATGAGAGAAATGTTATCAACAACAAGTGCAATTTATGGACAGGGAAAAGGGGAGAAAGTAGCCCTTATTACTGATGGTAGGTTCTCTGGAGCCACTAGAGGCTTTTGTGTCGGTCACGTGGGCCCTGAGGCCGCTCTAGGGGGTCCTATAGGCCTTTTACGTACAGGAGACATTATTGATATCGATGCCAAAAAAGGAACTATCAACGTCAGACTTTCTAAAAAAGAATTAGCTACAAGAAAAAGAAAATGGAAGGTTAGAAAATCAGATTTTGGATCAGGTACTTTATGGAAGTATGCACAAACCGTTGGACCAGCATATTTAGGAGCACCAACACATCCAGGTAAGAAAAAAGAAGTTAAGGATTATTCAGAGATTTAATGAAAATTCGTCCAGTTATTTTGTGTGGAGGTGCTGGAACTCGACTTTGGCCAAATTCTAAAAATCATCAAGCAAAACAGTTTATTGATTTTGGTAATTGGACTTTGCTTGGAAAAACACTTGAGAGAACAAAAGCCTCAATTTACGATGTTCCAATCATTAGTACAAATAAGAAATATTTAAAACAAGTTAAACAGCATTTAAGAAAAAACAAAATAAAAAAATATAAAATTGTTGTAGAACCTGCAAAAAGAAACACTGCACCAGCTATATTAAGCACTGCCTTAATTAATGATATACCTGACAATCAACCTTTAATGTTTTTTACCGCCGATCATTTGATCGAAAAAATGAGTGTTTTTAATAAGGCGATAAATAAAAATAAATCAAACCTAAATGAAGAAAACATATTTGTATTTGGTATTAAACCTAAATCTCCAACGAGTGATTATGGATATTTTTTAACCAAAAAAATTAAAGGAAATATTAATAAAGTAACTAGATTTATTGAAAAACCTAAAGAAGCTAAAGCAAAACAAATTATAAAGAATAAAGGCTATTGGAATTCTGGAATGTTTTATCTTCGAAAAGACTCGATTATTAATAACTTTAAAAAGTATCAGCCTAAAAGTTATAGAAATTGCTTAAATGCAGTAAAAAAAGCAAAATACAAGTCTAATTCTTATTTTTTGAATAAAGCTTCATTTATGAAAGCTACTGCAAAATCATTTGATTATGCAATTTTAGAAAAAACAAAACAAATTAATGCAATTAAACTAGATATACCTTGGTCAGATCTTGGAAGTTGGAAAGAAATTTTGATGATGTATGACAAAAATAAAAACAAATATATAAAGAAGAAAAATATTTTTTATCGCCCATGGGGTAAATACACAAACTTATTTGATGGCAAAGAGTTTCTAATTAAAGAATTATATGTAAAACCAAAGGGTATATTAAGTTTACAAAAACATCATCACCGAGCCGAACACTGGTTGGTTACTCAAGGAAATGCTAAAATAACACTTAATAAAGATATAATTACTAAAAAACCTGGAGAACATATATTTATACCATTAGAAGCTATTCATAGAGTTCAAAATTCAGGTAAGAAACCAGTTAAGATTGTTGAAGCTCAAGTAGGTTCAATTTTAAAAGAAACTGACATTGTAAGATACCAAGACGTTTACGGTAGAGTAAAATAAATAATTAATGGACACCACAGTCTTTTTTGTAATCCTGTTAGCAACTATTATGCATGCCATTTGGAATGCGATGGTTAAACATCATCCAGATAAAGCGATTGCAGTTCTAGCTATTGTTTTAGGCCACATTCCTTTAGCTTTAATTTGTATTTTGTATTTTCCTTTACCTGGAAGAGAGTCGCTGCCGTATATATTTGCCAGCGTATTAGCTCACCAAGGTTATCAATGGTATATGCTGAATTCATACAAGGTAGGTGACTACACTAATGTCTATCCAATATTCAGAGGCTTTGGTCCTTTATTGGCTACATTGATCTCCATAATTTTTCTTGGTGTAGTATTTAAAATACCTACCCTAGTTTCAATATTGTTAATCTGTGTGGGAATAATGTTTCTTGGATTATTTGGTTCAAAAAATCAAAATCAAATTGAAATAATTAAATACTCACTGCTTACTGGATCATTTATAGGTCTCTATTCATTGATTGATGGATACGGAGCAAGAGTAAGTACATCAGCAATTTCCTATATTAGTTTTTCCTTTTTATTTAGTGCTTTAGTTTTTCCTATCATTTTAAAACTAAATAAACATGAGAATATTTTTTCAAAGGTTTTTAAATATGCAAAAATGATATTTTGGGCAGGAGGATCTATATCTTTTATTATTTACGTAATTGTTGTTTGGGGTTTCACAAAGGCTCCAATTCCTCTAGTTGCAGCTCTAAGAGAAACGAGTATTTTTTTCTCAATATTTATTGGCTATTTCTTCTTAAAAGAAACTATCAATCTTAAAAAAATTATATCGATTGTGCTTATAGTTATTGGGGTGATTGGGATTAAGCTATTTTAAATATAGTTGAATAATTTAAGAATAATTATTGTATTCAAAAGCAACAGCATTTTAGAGGCAATGGTAAATTAACTGAATTGTAATATTAGATAAATATTTTTGTAATTAAACTTATCTAAAGTTTGCTAACAAAATTTATAGTTAAATAATAAATTATTCTTCTCGTATTTATTTTAAATTTTGTTAATTAACTACTTTCTCTCTTTTCATAATTGAGAAGAGAGAAAGACGAATTCAGATATTAATTATTTACAGATGCTGAGCTTTCACTAGCTTGTTTCTTAGCTATTTTTTTTGCTCTTTTTTCAGCAGCTTTTTTTTCTAAACTTGCAATTTTTATATTAATTTTAGATAATTTTTTTTCTTTTAAACTTATCTTATTTTTAAGTTTATCTATTGATTTGATAAATTTCTTTTTTCTTTTTTCATTTTTCTTGAGTTTTTTACTCATGACAACCTCCTACAGTAAATTTAAAAAACAATCATATTTAAATTAAATATATAAGTAAAATAATTTTTTGTTAAATTATGTTATTTAAAATTATAGTAAAAAATTTACTTTTTTATCTGAAAATTCAATATCAATCTGCTTATGACATCCAAAATTGTCCCCATCAATCTGAACGGGAATTTCAAAATTATTACCATCTATATGAATATTTTTTGAGTAAGTAGTGATAACAGATTTGTTTTTCGATAAATCTCCATAAATAATAATTAAAATTATATAATATATTAGTTTTAATCTTGTTAAATCTTTGAACACGTAAGTTACCAATCTATCATCAAAAATATCTGACTTATTTATCTTATGATGACCAGCATAATACCTTGTATTAGATGACAATATCCAATCAGCCTGATGTTTTTGACCGTCAAAGAAAACATTAAGTTTATTATTATTCATAAATAAAAAATGTTGTAATCCTTTTAAACCAAAAATTATCTTTCCTAGTATTTTTTTTATACGCGTATCAATAGAGTGAACAATTTTAGCATCCCAACCAATACCAGCCATTAAAAAAAAATAATTTTCATTTATTTTTTATAAGATTAGATTGTTTATAATTATTTGATGTTAAAACACTGCAAACATCATTTACTTTTTTGGTTATAGATAACTCTGCTTGAAGTAAATTGGCAGTCCCAGCCGGTATATACCCAATTGCAAAATTTTCATTAAAATCAAAGTCATTTTTGATTAATTCATTGATAGCAAATGATACTGATCCATCACCACCAGCAACTATCAATCTATCATAATTTTTATTTTTAAATTCAAGAAATATTTTTTTTGCCTCTTCTTCAGATTTAGTTTTGAAAAAATCAACAGTATTATTGATCTTTAATTTTTCATAAATTTTATTTACTAATTTTACTTTTTTCCCTGATGATGAATTGAGATTATATATTAAACAATAATGCATAATTTTTTCGTAATTAAATTTTAACAAATCTTTAACATTTTAATGAAATAAGAAATAGATGATTCGAGTTACAGTTGTGTTACAAAAAAGGTTTTTTTAATGGCCCCAATATTAAAATATAAGAGTATATTCATATCTGATGTACATCTTGGTACTAAAGGTTGTCAAGCAAACAAGCTTCTAGAATTTTTCAAAAATTCAAGATCTGAAAATCTTTATTTGGTTGGAGACATCATCGATGTTTGGGCTATGCAAAAGAGTTTCTATTGGCCTCAAGAGCACAATGATGTCATTCAAAAAATATTAAGAAAAGCAAGGCACGGAACAAAAGTATTTTACATTATTGGTAATCATGACGAGGTGTTTAGAAAATTTATCCCAATGCATTTGGGTGATATTAAAATAGTAAATAGAGTTATTCATGAAACTCAGTTAGGAAAAAAATATTTAGTTGTTCATGGTGATGCTTGGGACGGAGTAATGAAACATGCAAAATGGCTATCTAAATTAGGAGCTATTGCATATGAATTATTACTTAAAATTAATATTATTATAAATTTCTTTAGAAAGTTGAGAGGTAAAGACTATTGGTCTTTGGCAAAATTTTTAAAATATAAGGTAAAAAATGCTGTCAAATATATAGGTGAATATGAAAACACACTTTCAAAATATGCAAAAAGAAAAAAATTTGATGGAATAATCTGTGGTCACATCCATCACGCTGAAAATTTAAACCTTGATGGTGTGAATTATTTAAATTGTGGTGATTGGGTTGAGTCTTGTACAGCATTAACAGAAAAATATGATGGAACTTTTGAGATAATTTATTGGGATAAAAAAAGAAAAGAATATATTTCAGAAAATATTGATAAAGACAAGTTCACTTCTTTCAAAAAAGCATCCTAAAAAATGAAAATATTAATAGTTACTGATGCTTATTACCCGCAAGTTAATGGTGTAGTAAGAACTCTCCATCAGACAGGTGAAATACTTAAATCACAAGGTCACACTATTGAATATATTACACCTCAACAATTTCTGACTGTACCTATGCCCAAATATAATGAAATTAGATTATCTTTAAATGTTTGGCCTCGTGTAAGTAATTTAATCAATTCAATTAAACCTGATGCAATACACATTGCAACAGAAGGGCCTCTTGGTTTTATGGCAAGAAGACATTGTATTAAAAAAGGTTTAAAGTTTACAACGAGTTTTCATACAAGATTTGATAAATATATGAAACTTTATATGCCTATCATTCCGGCTAAATGGTCAGAGAAATTTTTATGCAATTTTCATAATAAAGCTGAAAGAATTTTAGTGACAACAGAATCTATGCGTGAGGAGCTAATTGCATTAGGTGTTGATAATAATAAAATGGTTACATGGACTAGGGGAGGTAATCATGGTGCGTTTAAAAATCCCATTAAGAGAGACTTACCTTATAAAAGACCTATATGGATATATGTTGGTAGGATTGCAGTTGAAAAAAATATTAAAGCATTTTTAGATCTCGATCTTGAAGGTACTAAAGTTATTATTGGAAAAGGTCCAGATTTGAACAATTTGAAAAAAAAATTTCCAAATGATATTTTTTTAGGAGAAAAGACTAATGGAGAATTAGCATCTCATTTTGCATCATCAGACGTTTTTGTTTTTCCTAGTAAAACTGATACATTTGGTATTGTTGTTTTGGAATCATTAAATTGTGGTACACCAGTTGCAGCTTATCCAGTGCCAGGACCTAAAGATATATTAGGTGGAACTAATATTGATACTTTAGATGATGATTTGAAGGCTTCTGCTTTAAAAGCTTTGAAGGTAAGTCGCCAAGATTGTCTTGATTTTGCAAAAAAATATTCATGGGAAGAAACAGCAAAAATATTTTTTGAAAATATTTCACCTAATTATTAAAGACAATATTCATTACATTTGTTAAAACATATCCATGTTTTGGACAGAGTTGATACTCATAGTTGTAATAATTATTTTATTATATTTTTTATTTAAAAAAAATATTAAGCCAGAAAATACAGCTCCAGTTGTAAATAAGACCAATAAAGATGATTTAGGAAAGAGAGTAATTATTGAAGAATTAGAAGATCAATTTTTTGCTTTAGATAAATATAACTTAATCAAATATCTTAACAAAAGTGCAAAACAACGTTTTGGCGAAAACTTAATTGATAAAAATATTTCAAGTGTAATAAGAGATACAAAATTATTAGAAACAATTGATGAAGCTATTAAGGACCAAACCACAAAAAATGTTAATGTAGAAATCAATTTACCATCTTATCAGCTTTACAAAATTTACGTTATTCCTGGTCCTACTCATTTGTTTCCAGAAATAGACTCGGTTGTATTATTTCTAAAAGATTTTACAGAAATAACAAAAGCACAAAAATTAAAAACTGATTTTGTTGCTAATGTGAGTCACGAATTAAGAACACCTTTAGTTTCAATTAAAGGCTCCTTAGATACTATTCTTGGACCAGCTTCAAAAGACCAAGAGGGTCAAAAAAAATTTATGTCTATCATGTCTGATCAAGTATTGAGAATGGAAAACTTAATCAATGATTTATTGATTTTAAGCAGAATTGAGCTTGAAGAACACATTAAACCAAATAAAATCATTAATCTAAATGATATTTTTAAAAATATTAAAAGTAACTTTGAATTAATTCTTAAAAAAAAGAAAATTAATTTACATCTTGAACTTATTGAACCAACTTTAGTTTTTGGTGATAATGATAAATTGTTAACTGTATTTTCAAATTTAATTGATAATTCAATTAAATATTCTCAAGGCGGAAAAAATATATATGTCAAAAGTCAAAACAGTGAAGGTAAATTAATTGGTAAAAATATTGTCATTAGTATTAAAGATGAAGGGATTGGAATACCTCAACAGTTAATTCCAAGAATAACTGAAAGATTTTTTTAGAGTAGATACAGAAAAAAGTAAAAAAGTTGGTGGCACAGGTTTAGGTTTAGCTATCATGAAACATATTATATCTCAACACAGAGGTGATTACGAGATTCTTAGTAAACTTAATGAAGGTACTGAAATTAGAATATATCTTCCAACAAAATAATTAATTTAAAAAGTTGTTTAAAATTAACTCTTATTCGATCAATATTTAACAAATCTTTTGTTGATTCGTATCCTATTTTAATTAAATTTTTAATATGATTAAGGTATTGCATAGTATTTTAATTATCTTATTTGTTTTTATGTCGATGATTACTAAAAGTATATCATCGGATATATCTACAATTCTAAGGAATCAACAATTAACTGTATTCGATATTGGTGTTTTTAGATTACAAGAAGATTTAAAAAGCACTTATCCTGAAATTAAAAAACATAAAGATGTCCCATATGAAGATATTTACATGGATGTTCTTACTTCATATCGAAACAATTCAGTAGATCTAATTATTTCAATTCCCGTAAATGAAAATTTAAAAAAAGAAAACTACATGTCAGATTCATTTAGATGTCGAAATATATTTAATTCTGTCAGAGATCATTTACTAAGAAATGAAAATATGAGTAATTATAGATTTACTATGGCAACAAGTTATTTAACATCTATATTTTCAACTCCAAGTAGTTGGCCCAAATGGCGTTATGATCAAAGTGTTCTTGAGGAATTAGTTAATCTCGTGAAATTGGAAGTTATTTTAAGGCCTACAACAGAACTTGCTTTTAAGGATAATGTTAATCCAGTTTCATGCAAAGGTGGTTTGGAAACCGAAAAAAATGAGATTATTATCTCAATGAAATACAACTAAAAAGTTACCTTTTTAACAAAACTGTAACAATTCTGTAATATTAAAGATTCAATAAATTTATACGAGTCTGAAATCTTTTAATTAATAATGAAAGGATTAAAGATAATGAAAAAACTAACTATAATAATTGCTTCGCTTGTTGCTTTAACAATTGCGACAGTTGCTCAAGCAAGAGATCAAATTAAAATAGTTGGTTCATCTACAGTATTCCCTTACGCGACTGTTGTTGCTGAAAGATTCGGTGGTTCAGGATTTAAAACTCCTGTAATCGAGTCGACTGGTACTGGTGGAGGAGCTAAACTATTCTGTGCTGGTGTTGGTGAGCAACATCCAGATATTACGAATGCATCAAGAGCCATGAAAGATAAAGAAAAAGCTCTATGTAAAAAAAATGGAGTTAATGAAATCGTTGAGATCGTTATTGGTAATGACGGTATTACATTAGCTTATAGTAAAGATGCAAAACCAATTAACTTTACTAAAGAGCAATTATATTTAGCATTAGCTGCACATACAGTTGTTGATGGTAAATTAGTTCCAAATATTTATAAAACTTGGGACCAAATTGATCCAAGTCTACCTAAACAGAAAATTTCTGTAATGATCCCTCCAGGAACTTCTGGAACAAGAGATGCTTGGAATTCTTTGGTAATGAAAAAAGGTATGACTAAAGAAGCTAAAGCTCTTTATAAAGCTGGTTATGAGGCTGGAAATAAAAAATACAAAAAACCTCAAAAACTTTATAGAGAAGATGGTGCTGCTATTGAAGTTGGTGAAAACGATAGTTTAATCATTCAAAAATTAGTACAAGATAAAGACATGTTTGGTTTCTTTGGATTTAGTTATTTCTTAGCTGCTAAAGACAAATTGCAAGCTGCTAGCATTGATGGTGGTCAACCATCTCTTGCGAGTATTCAAGACTACAGTTATGCAGTTGCAAGACCATTATTTTTCTATGTGAAAAAAGCTCACGTTGGTGTAATCCCTGGATTACATGAATTTGTAAAAGAGTTCACTACAACTAAAGCTATAGGTAAAAATGGCTATTTGGCTGATATTGGTTTAGTACCATTAGATAAGAAGTTGTACAAGACAACTAGAACTAATGCGAAAGATCTTGTTGCAATGGCTGACTAATAAAGCTGGTTAACAAATAAAGATAAGGGGTCTTTTTAGACCCCTTTTTTTTTTAAGAAAGTGTAAAGTAAAACATTAGGAGATTCTTTGAACTTAGTTATATTCATCTTTATTGTACTTCTTGGTTTTACTAGTTACTATTTTGGAAGAAAAAAAGCCTACTCAATTCAAGCAACAAATACTAGATTAACAGCACTTCCACAATTTTATGGGTATTATTTAGCAATATGGTGCGCAATACCCGCTTTTATTATTTATTCTTTATGGGCAATATTTGAGCCGAGTATAGTTAAGTTAATAATTTTAAGTGATTATAGCAATCAAGGATATCTTGATGACGAACTAAATCTAATTTATGAAAAAACTAAATCATTATCTCGTGGTCAGTTTAGTGGAGAAATTACTACTTATCTTGAAACATCTGCAGAAAAATATTTAAATCTTCGATCTATAGCCCAAAACTCTAAAGTTGTTTTAATTTTGGCAATAATTATAGCTTCTATAGTTTATGGTTATAAAAGAATTTCTTCAAACAACAGAACAAGAGAACCGGTTGAAAAATTTTTAAATGCTGTTTTATTTACAGCTTCTTTGGCAGCTATATTAACAACTATTGGAATTGTTTTTTCATTAATATTTCAAACTATCGATTTTTTTAAAGTAATTCCCTTGTTTGATTTTATTTTTGGAACTCATTGGTATCCAGCTAAAGCATTTGTGAGAGATGCTTCTGAGCCTTTGGATCCATCAATGTATTCTGATACATTTGGGGCTGTACCAATTTTTGCCGGAACATTTTTTATAGCATTAATTGCAATGTGTGTTGCTATACCAATTGGATTGATGAGTGGAATTTATTTAGCTGAATACGCTTCAACCAAAGTAAGACAATATGCAAAACCTTTAATTGAAATTTTAGCAGGCATACCAACTGTAGTTTATGGTTTTTTTTGCAGCTTTAACAGTTGGACCATTCCTTAAAGATATAGGAACGGCAATGGGATTAGAAGTATCTGCAGAGAGTGCTCTAGCTGCAGGGGGTGTAATGGGGATAATGATTATTCCGTTTATATCTAGTTTGAGTGATGACGTTATTACTAGTGTTCCTCAAAGTTTAAGAGATGGTAGTTATGCAATGGGGGCTACTAAATCAGAAACAATAAAAAAAGTTATTTTTCCAGCAGCATTACCAGGAATTGTTGGTTCTATCTTGCTAGGTGTTTCCAGAGCTGTTGGAGAAACAATGATTGTAGTTATGGCTTCAGGCCTTGCAGCCAACTTAACATTTAACCCTTTAGAATCTACTTCAACTATCACTGCTCAAATTGTCGTAATATTAATTGGAGATCAGGCCTTTGGAGATCCTAAAACCCAGGCAGCATTTGCACTAGGTATGACATTGTTTTTGGTAACACTTAGTTTAAATATTTTTGCATTAAGAGTTGTTAAAAAATATAGGGAAAAATATGAATAAAAATAAAGAAAAACTCCTAAATTCTAGATATAGGGCCGAAAAAAGATTTCAATTTTACGGGAAAAGCGCAATTTTTTTAGCTCTATTATTTTTAACAATTTTTATTTTTAAAATCTTTTCTACTGGCTATACAGCGTTTCAGAAAACTTGGTTGATTGTACCAGTCACCTTTGATGCTGAAACCATGTACCTTGACGAAAATCCTTCTAAAGAAGACTTAGAGGATGCAGATTATTTTGATCTAGCTTTACAAACAATGTTTAATTTAGATAAAAGTGCCTCAGAAAAACAACAAAATGATCTGAAGAGAATGGTCTCTTACTTTTTTGAAAGAGAGATTAAAAGGGAGCTTTTAAATGACCCTTCATTAATTGGAAAAACAAAAGATGTTTACTTAACTGCTTCAGATGATTTAGATCAAGTATTTAAAGGCAATTATCCAAGGGATTTACCCGAAGATCAAAGAAGAGTTACAGATTATCAATTAAAGATTTTTGATCAACTTGTAGAACAGGGAAGAGTTGAAAGTAAATTCAATTTAAGTTTTTTTACATACCCAGATTCAAGAGAGGCTGAATTAGCTGGTATAGCAAGCTCATTTATGGGATCGATTTTTTCTATTGTAGTTTGTTTAGTTATTGCATTTCCTGTTGCAGTGCTAGCAGCTATTTATTTAGAGGAATTTGCACCAAAAAATAGATTTACTGATTTTATTGAGGTAAATATAAATAACTTAGCAGCTGTTCCATCAATTGTTTTTGGTCTTTTGGGACTAGGTATTTTGCTGGCTGTATTTCAGTTACCTAGATCAACACCTCTAGTTGGTGGAATAACTTTATCGTTGATGACATTGCCAACAATAATTATTGCCTGTAGAGCATCTTTAAAAGCAGTTCCTCCAAGTATAAGAGAGGCTGCACTTGCAATGGGCGCTAGTAAAATGCAAACTACAATGCATCATACAGTGCCATTATCTATGCCAGGAACTTTATCAGGTACAATTATTGGCTTGGCTCAAGCTTTAGGTGAAACTGCACCTTTGATATTGATTGGTATGGTAGCTTTTGTAAATACAATTCCAGGATCTCCTTTAGATCCAGCTGCAAGTTTGCCTGTACAAATTTATATATGGGCAGAGAGTGCTGAAAGAGGATTTGTCGAGAAAGTTTCTGCTTGTATTATGGTCCTATTGGGATTTTTAATCATAATGAATTTGTTTGCACAAATAATTAGACATAAATTTGAAAAAAAATGGAGTTAAGATGATAAAGATAAATTCAAAAAATGTAGATGTTTTCTATGGAAAGAAACAAGCTCTATTCAATATAAACTTAGATATTGAAGAAAATCAGGTTACAGCACTAATTGGTCCTTCAGGTTGTGGTAAATCTACTTTTTTAAGATGTCTTAATAGAATGAATGATGTGATTGATATATGCAGAGTTAAAGGTCAGATTATTATCAATGATTTTGATATCAATGACAAGAGTTGTGATGTAGTTAGATTAAGAGAAAAAATTGGTATGGTTTTTCAAAAACCAAATCCTTTTCCTAAAACTATTTATGAAAACATTTCTTATGGCCCAACAATTCATGGCATGGCTCAATCAAAAAATGAAATGGATGAAATAGTTGAAAATAGCTTAAAAAAAGCAGCGTTATGGGAAGAGGTAAAAGATAGACTTCATGAACCAGGAACTGGTTTGTCTGGTGGACAACAACAAAGATTATGCATAGCAAGGGCTATTTCAGTTAAACCTGAAGTTATTCTTATGGACGAGCCTTGTTCTGCTTTAGATCCTATTGCTACAGCTCAAATAGAAGAACTAATTGATGAGTTAAAAAAAGACCATACTATTATAATAGTTACTCATTCAATGGCTCAAGCAGCAAGAGTATCCCAAAACACAGGCTTTTTTCATTTGGGAGAATTGATAGAACATGGTTCTACTGATAAAATATTTAAGAATCCTGAAAATAAAAGAACTCAGGATTATATTACAGGGAGGTTTGGATAATGGTTGAAGCACCACACACGGTTAAGTCTTACGAGGAAGAACTTAAAAATTTAAATAGTAATATAATTAAAATGGGTGGTTTTTGCGAGGAGTCATTAGGCAAGGCTATTCAAGCCATTACCACAAGAAATAGTGATAATGCGGAAGCTGTTATAAAAGATGACGAAAAAATAGATAAGTTTGAAACTTTAATAGAGCAACAGGTGGTAAATCTAATTGCTTTAAGACAACCAATGGCAATAGATTTAAGAGAAACTGTAACCGCATTGAAAATTTCATCTGATTTAGAACGAATAGGTGATTTGGCAAAGAATATTTCAAAAAGAACATTATTATTAAATGAACATTTACCAAAAAATTTGACCGAAGCTTTGGTAAGAGTTTCTTCTAATGTTCAAAAACAACTCAAATCTATTTTGGATGCATATTTAGATAGGTCATCTGCTATGGCTATAAATGTCTGGGAAGGTGATGAACAAATAGATGATTTAACAAATTTATGTATGCAAGAAGTAATAAAATATTTGAAGGAAGACGAAAAAAATCTAGATGATGGTACTCATTTATTATTTGTTACTAAAAATATTGAACGTATCGGTGATCACACAACAAACGTTGCAGAGCAGGTATATTATTTAGTTACAGGAGAGTATTTAGAAGGAGATCGTCCAAAAGGAACAGAGCCAATAGTAACAGGAGAAAAGTAATAAATGTCTGCTCACGTGTTTATTGCTGAAGATGAAACTTCAATAGTAACGCTGCTAAAATATAATCTTGAAAAAGAAGGTCACAAAGTAAGCTATTCCGAAAATGGTGAAGATGCACTTAAACAAATTAAAGATAAGCATCCTGACTTAATATTAATGGATTGGATGTTGCCAGATTTGTCAGGTGTTGAAATATGTAAGAATTTAAAAAAAGACAAAAAGTATAACGACATACCTGTAATAATGTTGACAGCAAAAGGTGAGGAAGAGGACAAATTAAGAGCTTTTGATACAGGTGCAGATGATTATGTAACAAAGCCATTTAGTCAAAAAGAACTTAATGCAAGAATTAAATCACTACTTAGAAGATCAAAACCACAATCATCTGCAGATGTTGTTGAGTTTACAGATCTAAAAATAGATAGAATAACAAAAAGAGTTTATAGAAATAATGTTGAAATAAATTTAGGTCCTACAGAATTTAAATTATTAGATTTTTTTATCAAAAATCCAAAAAGAGTATATTCACGAGAACAACTATTAAACAATGTTTGGGGTGAAAATATTTATGTAGAGTCTAGAACAGTCGATGTACATATTAGAAGATTAAGACAAGCTATTAATATAGATAAAACCAAACCATTAATTAGAACTGTAAGATCAGCAGGTTATTCATTAGAATCATGAAGGTCTTTAGGTCTCATAAATTCCTTAATTAAACCACTTCCATCTAATTTATTCCATTCATTAAAATCAAAATAAATTTTTGCAAAAGCTGATGTTGGAAATTTATAGTTTAATAACTTAAAATGATTGTTGTTATGATTTTTTGTCAGTGATCGTACTAGATTTCTAACAGCAGGCTCGTGGTTAATTAAAAGCACAGATTTAAATTTTTTAGGTGTTTTTTTTATTATATCTATAATTTTATCTTCACTTGATAGGTATAATTTTTTTGAAGAAATAATTTTTTTTGGTTTTTCTATTTTTTTTAATAAAATTTTTAACGTTTTCTTTGTTCTTTTTGATGATGAAAGTAATATGTAATCAAACTTATATTTTTTTTTAACAAAAAATTCACAAATCTTTTTTGCATTTTTCTTGCCACGCTTACTTAAAGGTCTTTCATGATCCTCAAGATTTGGATGGTCCCAGCTAGATTTTGCATGACGCATAACGTATAATTTGAGCATAAAGTTTAAATATATGACTGCATTAAAAAAACAAGATAAAGAAATACTTAGATCTAAATACATAAATAGAGAATTGTCTTGGCTCAAATTCAACGACAGAGTTCTTCTAGAAGCCCAAAATATTGAAAACCCACTTTATGAAAGAATTAAATTTTTATCTATAGCTGGATCAAATTTAGATGAATTCTTTATGGTACGTGTCGCGGGTTTATATAGTCAAATCAAGCAAGAGGTAGATTCTCTTAGCTCTGATGGTCTTACTCCTGATGAACAAATGAGTGAAGTTATTTTGGAAACAAATAATCTTCTTAATAAACAAAATAAAATATATAGAGATTTAATTCTTCAATTAAAAAAAGCAAATATAAGTATAGTTAAACCTGAAAATTTAAGTAAATCGGATCAAAAAAGATTATTTAAAATTTTTAATGAAGAAATTTACCCTCTGCTAACACCATCGGCAATAGACCCAGCTCATCCCTT
>CACEGO010000012.1 GCA_902559075.1 uncultured Pelagibacteraceae bacterium
CTTAGAACTGATAGCGATAAAAAAGTTGAGAATTTTGAAAAGTATTTATCAATACCTATAATTAATGGTTTAAGCCCCTCATCTCATCCAACTCAGGTTTTATCAGACGTTTTTACAGTTGAGGAAATAAAGAAGAAGCCTATATCTAAATTAAACATTTGTTGGATAGGTGACTCAAATAATGTTTTGGATAGTTTGATAGCTGCATCAGTTAAATTTTCTTTCAATCTAAGTATTGGTTGTCCAAAAAAATTTGAACCAGGAAAAGAAGTTAGAACTTGGGTCAAAAAAAATAATAAAAAAATTTATGTTCATAATGATGCTAAAAAAGCAGTGTCTGGTGCTGATGTAATTTTTTCTGATAAAGTTATTTCTTTAAATGACAAAGTTAATAAGAAGAACAAAATACAATCATTTAAAAATTTTAAAATTGATAAAGAATTAATGAGTTATGCAAAAAAAAGTTGCATTTTTTTACATTGTTTGCCTAGAGGAGATGAGGTGAGTGATGATGTTTTTTTAGGTAAAAAATCACATGTCTGGCAACAAGCTCTTAACAGAGTTCATGTACAAAAAAGTATTTTATTATATTGTTTTGGAAAATTAAGGTAGTGGCAAAGGCTTGTCTGAATTCTCATTTAGATATTTTATTACAGAGGCTCTATCTTTTTCTTTTCTAAGACCTGCATAAGCCATCTTTGTTCCCTTAACCCATTTAGCAGGTTTGATTAAGAATCCATTTAGTTCTTCAAAGGACCAATTTTTATCATATGCTGCTAGAGCTTTAGAATATTTATAATCCTCAACCGCTCCAATTTTCCTTCCTACAACATTATACAGTGCTGGACCTATTGCATTCTTTCCACCTTTAACAATTGAATGACAAGCTGCACATTTTTTAAAAACTTTCTCACCATGAGCGACATCTCCCATTGCCATTAATGCTGCTATATCAATTTTGTCTGATGTAGTACTTGAGCTAGATGTGGATACAGTGTTTGCAGCTTCTACCTCAACTAAATAACCAGGTGTTTCAGGTTTTTCTACATGAAATATAACATCAGATAATTTCCCAATACCGATAATAAGTAGGGCAACCATTAAAACTGCAGCAACTATTTTGTTAATTTCAAAAGAATCCATTTTTCTAAATTTTGTAATGAACGTATAACATGATAAGTTAAAAAAAAGCTAAAATTTAATGTATAAATTTGCCTCTACAGTTGTTTACTGGGTATAATAAATTGAAAAAATAATGAAAACTTTAGTAATTATCCCCTCTAGAATGTCCGCGACAAGGCTACCAGGCAAACCTTTATTTAAAATAAATGGTTTGTCAATTATTTCACATGTCTCTAAACAAGCAGAACAAGCCAATATTGGAGATGTCATTGTGGCAACCGAAGACCAAGAAATAGTTGATGATGTAAAGAGAAATGGTTTCAATGCAATTTTAACCAGCAATCAACACAAAACAGGAACGGATAGAATTTATGAGGCATTAAAAAAATCAAATATTAGAGATGTTGATTTAGTCATGAATTTACAAGGAGATGAGCCAGCAATAGACATTGATGATATAAAAAGTTTGAATGATAAAATGATAAAAAATCATTCTAATTTAGGAACTCTTGCCGCAAAAATAAAAGATAATAATAACCTCAAGAATGAAAATATTGTGAAGGTTATCACTGAAAAAAGCTTAGAAGAGGATCATTTTCCAAAAGCAGTATCCTTTTCAAGAAAATCTGAGCAGATAGATAATATTTATCACCATATTGGAATTTATTGTTATTCAAAAGATAGTCTTGAAAAATTTGTTCAATTGGATCAATCCAAAAATGAAATAGAAAATCAGTTAGAGCAGTTAAGAGCATTAGATAACAATATGGATATAAATGTTTCACTTGCTAAATCATCTCCAATAGGAGTAGATACAGAGGAAGATTATCTAGCCTTAAAAAAATTAATGGAATATAAGAATTGATGAGTAAAATTTATTTTCAGGGTACTTTTGGCGCATACTCTCATTTAGCAGCTCTTTCAATTGATCCTAAAGCTGAGATCTTACCATGTAAAACTTTTGATGAGTGTTTTAACAAAGCCTCAGAAGAAACTGATAGCAGAATAATAATACCTGAGTCTAATAGAATTACTGGTAACATTGGTATTGAGTATTTAATATTTAAACACAGGCTTAATATTTATAAAGAGCATTTTCAAAAAATTGAACATAATTTACTAGGACAGCCTGGAGCAAAATTAAAAGATATTAAAGAAGTGTATTCTCATGCACAAGGACTATCTCAGTGCTCAAAATTTATAAAAGATAATAATTTAGTAGAACATATAAGAGCAGATACCGCCGGATCTGCTGAAATGATTTCTAAAACAAAAGACGCTAAGCAATCAGCTATAGCATCTTCATTGAGTGCTGAAATTTATGGCTTAGAAGTAATTAAAAAAAATATAGAAAATGAAAGTGGAAATTTGACAAGGTTTTTGGTTATGGGAAAAAATATTTCTCAACCAGAGTTTAAAGACAAAACTTACATAACTTCTTTTTTATTTAAATTAAAAAGTAAACCGGCGGCACTATACCAAGCACTAAGTGGCCCTTCCTTGAATGGAGTAAATTTAACTAAATTACAAAGTTATCCTGTAAAGAATAGTTTTGATTCTTATTTTTTCTTATGTGATTTGGACGGACATATAGAAGATCCAAAAGTTCAAAAATCTCTTGAAGAGTTAGGTCTACATTGTGAGGATTTTCACGTTCTAGGTGTTTTTGAAGCAGATAGTTTGAGACAAAAAAAATAAGAATCTTTTCTTGTAGATTGGAAATTTTAACTGCTATAATAGGTATGGAGGCTAGAGGTGGATGCTGCTTGAACCCGACCAGATCTTAACGGAAGCAGTCGTAGAGACAGTTATTCAGGTTCTAGTCTCCTTGTTAAATATATGAATAATAACTCAAAAGTATTAGCATTAAAATATAGACCAAAAACTTTTGATGATCTTATTGGTCAAGAGGTTGTTGCAGAAACTATTACCAATTCGATTAAAGCTGACAAAATACCTAATGCATATTTGTTTACTGGAATAAGGGGAATAGGAAAAACCACAACAGCAAGAATTGTTGCAAAAGCACTTAATTGCTCAAACGGAATAGAAAATAAATGTAAAATTAAATGTGATAATTGTGATGCGATTACAAACTCAAATCATATCGATGTTCTTGAGATGGATGCCGCAAGTAAAACAGGAGTAGATGACGTAAGAGATTTGATTGAATTTTCTAGATATGGGCCAACATCTGCAAAATATAAAATTTTCATAATTGATGAAGTTCATATGCTTAGCAAGCAAGCATTTAATGCATTATTAAAAACTTTAGAAGAGCCACCAGAATATTTAAAATTTATTTTTGCAACAACAGAAATAAAAAAAATTCCTATTACTGTTGTTTCTAGATGTCAAAGATTTGATTTGTCTAGAATTAAATCCTCAGAATTATTAGAATATATAAAATTAATTAAAGATAAGGAAAATGGAAAAATAACAGAAGATGCTTTAAAGCTTATAGTAAAAATTTCAGAAGGTTCTGTTAGAGATGCTTTATCATTATTAGATAGAGCATTATTAAGTTTGGATGATGGAAAGGAATTGGATTTAAATTCAGCTCAGAAAATTTTTGGATATTTCGATAAATCTCAATTAATTGATTTATTTGAGCTGATTTTAAAAGGTGAAGAAACAAAAGTAATAAATATTTATAGAAAAATTTATGACCAAGGTGTTGAACCAAAAGTTTTTATAAATGACTTCTTAGAGTTACTTTATTATTTTAAAAATATTAATTCTTTAACTTTAGAAAGCACAAACTTTTCATTAAATGATGAAGAATTTTCTAAAATTAAAAATTTATCAAATCAAATAGATTCAGAGGTATTGATATTATTTTGGCAATTTGCCATTTCTTCTTTAGAAGAAATTGATATTGTTTCTAACCAGCACCTTTCAATTGAAATGTTCTTAATAAGACTAATGCACTTAAGTTCTGTAAAATCTAAAAATAAAGTTGAAAAAGTTGAGATTGATTTGAAGAGTGAAAATTTAGTTAACAATAAAGAAACTGAATTAACTCCTAAAACAATCAACCAAATTAAGAATGTTGCACAAGAAGAAAAAACTAAACCAGAAGTACAAACAGATATTAAAGCAGAAAAGAAAATCAATATAAATGCGTTTGAGGACTTAATTGAAATTTGTTCAAAAAAAAAGGAGGTCAAACTAAAATACGAATTAGAAAAAAATGTTAATCTCGTAAAATTCGAAAAAAATAGAATTGAAATATCTTTTAATGAAAGTTTAGACAAAGATTTTGTAAAAGATTTATCATCAAAACTTTTCGAATGGACTGATGAGAGATGGATTATTACATTTAGTAAATTAAAAGGGCAAATGTCAGTAAAAGATAAAGAAAAAAATGAAAAAAAACAGTTAATAGATGAAATGAAAAATTCAGAAATATTTAAAAGTGTTTTGGATAAATTTCCTGATGCAGAATTAATAGATGTAAATTCAAAAAAAGATGGAGCTGATAATGACTGATTTTAGTAAAATTTTAGATAAAGCAAAAGAACTTGAGGCAAAAATGAAAGAAAGCCAACAAAAGATTAAGGAAATTAGAGTTGAAGGAGTTTCAGGTTCAAATTCTGTAAAGATAACTTTGGATGGAGAGGGAGAGATGCAAACAATAAAGTTATCTGATGAAATTATGAAAGAGGACAAAACTATAATTGAAGATTTAATTGTTGCAGCACATAATAGTGCTAAATCTCAACTTAAATCAAAAACAACCGAGGAAATTTCAAAAGCAACTGGTGGGTTTGGAATTCCAGGTTTCAAATGGCCCTTATAAAATATGGAAAATGGTAATGAGATAGATGATTTAATTAAACTGATATCAAAATTGCCTGGCTTGGGTCCTAAATCAGCAAAGCGGATTGTATTAAAGTTAATTAATAATAGAGATGAACTAGTAAAACCTTTAGCAAAATCATTAGCGGATGTTTATAAAAATATTTCTAGATGCAAAATTTGTGGGGCTCTAAAATCTATTTCAATAGAGTGTGATTATGAAAATTGTAAAATTGTAGATAAAAAATATGAAAAAATTTGTGTAGTAGAAAATATATCTGACCAGTGGAGTATAGAAAGTTCAAATATATATAAAGGTTATTTCCACATTTTAGGAGGCACTATTTCATCAGCTGGACAAAAAAAAGAGGATTTATTAATTAATTCTTTAGTGCAAAGAGTTAAAAAAGATAAGATAGAAGAAGTCATACTCGCAACTAGTGCAACTGTTGAAGGTCAAACAACTGCATATTATATTCAAGATAGTTTAAAAAATTTGAATGTTAAGATTACTAAATTAGCACAAGGATTACCTGTCGGTGGAGAAATTGAAAGTTTAGATGATGGAACTTTATTTTCTGCTTTTAAAAATAGGTCTAATTTGGTTTCGAACTCAGATTAGATTTTTTTTTCAATCTATTTAAATGAAGTAATGGTTCAGTATAACCTGAGGGTTGTTCTTTACCTTTAAACACTAAATCACACGCAGTTTGAAATGCTATAGAGTTTTCATAATCACTGCTCATTTTAACGTATAGTGGATCATCTTTGTTCTGGTCATCTACTATTTTTGCCATGTCTTTCATTATTTCAGTTACTTGTATTTTGGTTGTAATACCATGATGTATCCAGTTTGCGATATGCTGAGATGAAATTCTAAGAGTGGCCCTGTCTTCCATCAAACCTATATTGTTAATATCTGGCACTTTAGAACAACCTACACCCTGATCGACCCATCTCACAACATACCCTAATAGAGTTTGTGCAGAATTGGAAATTTCTTTATTTATATCTTCTACAGACCAATTAGGTCTATCTGCTATTGGGATGGTTAAGAGATCATCAAGCTTAGATGGTTCTCTATCAATTAATTTTTTTTGTTCGTTAAAAATATTTATTTCATGATAATGTAAAGCATGTAAAGCAGCTGCTGTTGGAGAAGGAACCCATGCGCAGTTTGCACCTGCTTTTAAGTGTCCTGTTTTTTGATCCATCATATCTTTCATTTTGTCTGGCATTGCCCACATTCCTTTTCCAATTTGAGCTTTACCAGAAAACCCACAACTTAAACCAATATCAACATTGTTATTTTCGTATGCATTAATCCATTTAGATGATTTCATATCACCTTTTTTAATCATAGGACCAGCTTCCATTGATGTATGCATTTCATCACCAGTTCTATCTAAGAAACCAGTATTGATAAAAAAAACTCTATTTTTAAGACTTCTAATACATTCTTTTAAATTTGCTGATGTTCTTCGCTCTTCATCCATAATCCCAATCTTACATGTGTACTTAGGTAAATTTAGAACTTCCTCAACTTTAGAAAAAATTAAATCTGTAAATGCTGTCTCGTCTGGACCATGCATTTTAGGTTTTACAATATAAACTGATCCAGTTCTTGAATTATTTCTATTTTTAATATCATGAAGCGCAGCTGCTGTAGTTATAAAAGCATCCATAATTCCTTCAGGTATTTCACTTCCATCACTTAATAAAATTGAAGGGTTAGTCATCAGATGACCAACATTTCTTACTAGCAAAAGACTTCTTCCATGTAATTTTAAACCTTTACCATCTTTTGAGATATAACTTCTATGTGGATTTAATTTTCTCTCAAATAATTTTCCTTCTTTTTCAAATTTTGACTTAAGGTCTCCTTTCATTAGGCCTAGCCAATTTCGATAACAAATAATTTTATCTTCTGAGTCAACAGCTGCTACACTATCTTCATTATCACAAATTGTTGACACTGCTGATTCTAGTATAATATCACTAATACCTGCATGATCTTGTTGAGCAGCAAAAGCTCTTGAATCTTTTAGAATTTCAATATGTAAATTATTATTTTTTAAAATAATTGCAGAAGGATTATCACTTTCGCCTCTGTGCCCAACAAATTTATTTTCGTCCTCCAAATCAAAAATATCAGCACCTTTCAAAACTTTTAATTTTCCATATTTTACAGCAAAGCTTGTAATTTTATTCCAGCTTAGTCCAGCTAATGGAAAGTACTTATCTAAAAAATCCCTTCCATATTTTATAACCATTTCACCTCTTAAAGGATCATATCTTTCAGATACGCTATCTTCAGATTGTTCAATTACATCTGTACCATAAAGACTATCATATAAACTCATCCATCTTGCATTCGCGGCATTTAATGCATACCTTGCATTCATGACAGGCACAACTAACTGTGGCCCAGCTATACTTGCAATTTCTTCATCAACATTTTTTGTTTCAATTTTAAAATCAGGTCCTTCATTTTTTAAGTAACCAATTTCTAATAAAAATTTTTTGTACTCATCTAAATTAAATTCTTTACCTTTATTTTTGATATGCCAATCATCTATTTTCTTCTGTAAATCTTCCCTAAATTTAATTAATTCTTTATTTTTTGGCGCAAGCTCATCGAGTGTTTTTTCTAGACCTGACCAAAAATTTTCTGAAGATACATTTGTATTTTTTAATAATTCATCATTTACGAAGTTTGATAGCTTTTCAGATACTTGAAGATTATTAATTTTAATATATTTTTCTTGCATAGCACTTAATTCGTACCCCATCTGTATTTTTGCCTGAGAGCTTTACTCCTTCGGCGGAAATCAATCTCTTTCCAGAGTGTTATGCTTTAATCGGTCCTTTTGCCTGAGAGTTTCCGGGGTGGTTGCTCCTTCGGCGCTATAAATAGTCTCTCCCGATAATGAATTTGTAACTGTTAAATGATTTAAGTCAATTAATAAGAATTACACCTTATTTAATATCATTTTATTGCCTTTTTTGTATTTTAACCATCCGCTATAAATAAAACATGAAAAATTATCTAAATTTTGAAACAGAAATTAAAGATCTAGAAAATGAACTAGAAAAATTGAAAGATCCTTACAATCAAGAGGGATTAACAGAAGTGGATACTCAAAAAATTTCAAGCACTCAAACAGAAATAGATGAAAAACTAAAAAATATTTATTCTAATTTAGATCCATGGCAGACTACTATGGTTGCTCGTCATGAAGATAGGCCTAAAGCAAAATTTTTTATTGATAATTTGTTTGATGATTTCATCTCACTATCTGGAGATAGATATTATGGAGAGGATAAATCAGTTTTAACAGGATTTGCAAAGTTTAATCGAAAATCTGTTTTAGTTATAGGTCAAGAAAAAGGAGAAGATTTAGATAGTAGGATTGAGAGAAATTTTGGAATGATGAGACCAGAGGGTTACAGAAAAACTATAAGATTAATGAACTTAGCAAATAAATTTAATATTCCCATAATCTCCTTTATTGATACTCCAGGAGCATATCCAGGCGTAGGGGCTGAAGAACGAGGACAAGCAGAAGCAATTGCAAAATCAATCGAATGCTGTATGGAGCTTAAAGTTCCAACAATTGCAATAATTATAGGCGAGGGTGGTTCTGGTGGAGCAATTGCATTGGCATCATCAAATAAAGTCCTTATGCTAGAAAATGCAATTTATTCAGTAATATCTCCTGAGGGATGCGCAACTATTCTATGGAGAGATCCAAAAAAAATGCTTGATGCTGCGAAAGCTATGAAACTTTCAGCTAAAGATTTATTAAAATTAAAAGTTATAGATGAAATAATTGAAGAGCCTATAGGTGGTGCGCATAGAGATAGAGATATTATATTAAATAACGTGAGAGAAATTTTAACAAAAAATTTAAATTATTTTGATGAATTATCTTCTGAGGAAATAATGAATGAGAGAAAAAATAAATTTCTTAAAATTGGAAGAAACGACGGTTTTATTACTAGTACTGAGGATCTAAGCACATTAACCATTAAGAAAAATAATTTAGATCAAATTTTTAAATCAAAAAAAATATTATTAGCGATTATTGGTGGATTAATTTTAGTTTCTTCAATCTTTTTACTAATTTAAATTCTATAAGGCTCCACAACAGTTTTTAAATTTTTTCCCTGTAGCCTCACATCTTTCATTTCTAGAAATTTTTTGATTTTTGTTTAGTAACAATAGACATTTCGGATTATCAGATGGATTTATTTTTTTAGAATTTGTTTCTTCGTTCCTTTGCTCCATCACTACTTTTAAGTTTATCAGGATAGTTACGTAATCTAATTTTAATTTTTCTAAAAGATTTGAAAATAATTCAAATGCTTCTTTTTTATATTCTACTAATGGATCTCTTTGACCATAGGATCTTAACCCTATAACTTGTCTTAATTGTTCTAAATATTGGATATGTGATTTCCAATTCAAGTCAATTGTTTGAAGAAAAATTCTTTTTTCTATTTCTTTTGCATGATCTTCACCTAAAATTTTAATTCTTTCATTTCTTGTTTCTTGAAATTTATTAGAAATTTTATCTTTAAAATCTTTATCTTTTGCATCAATTAAATCTTTCAACTCGTTTTCATCAAAACTTTTTCCTACTATTTGTTTAGTTTTATTATTAAATTCATTACTTTTAGGATTTGATAAATTTGAAATTTTTAACTTTATTAAATCATCACAAATTTCCTTCAAAAATTCGTCTGAGTATTCAAAAATATTATTACTATTCATCGAATCTTTTCTTTGTGAAAATACGACATGCCTTTGATCGTTAAGAACATTGTCGAATTTAATTAGTGTTTTTCTAATATCGAAGTTTCTAGCTTCTACTTTCTGCTGAGCTCTTTCTAATGCTTTATTTATCCACGGATGATCAATACTTTCTCCATCTTTGAGACCCAGCTTTTCAAGCATACTATTCATGGATTCTGATCCAAAAATTCTCATTAAATCATCCTCAAGACTGACATAAAATACTGAACTACCTTCATCTCCTTGTCTTCCTGATCTTCCTCTTGCTTGGTTGTCAACCCTCCTAGACTCCATTCTTTCTGTACCAATTACAAATAACCCACCCAAAGATTTGATTTTATCTTTATTCATTTGCAGTTGATCTTCTGAAATAGAGCCTTTTTTACCACCAAGTTGGATATCAACTCCTCTACCGGAAATACTTGTTGTAATTATTAATGAATTTTCTTTTCCAGCATTTGCAATGATTTGAGCCTCATTTTCATGATTTTTTGCATTTAAGACTACATGTTTAATATTTTTTTGATTTAATAATTTTGAATAAATTTCAGATTTATTAATGCTTGAGGTAAATACTAAAATAGGTTGACCCAATTCATGTCTTTCAATTATTTTTTTAATAATTGCATCATTTTTTTCTTTCTCTGTTCTAAAAATTAAATCATTAAAATCCTTTCGGATCATTTCCTTATTTGTAGGTATAACAACAACAGGAAGATTATAAATCTCAAAAAATTCTTCAGATTCTGTAGCCGCAGTACCAGTACAACCAGATATTTTTTTATAAAGTTTAAAATAATTTTGATAAGTAATAGAAGCTAAAGTTTGATTTTCAGCTTGTACTTGAATATTTTCTTTAGCTTCCAACGCTTGATGCAAACCATCTCCAAAACGTCTACCTTCTAAAATTCTTCCAGTAAGCTCATCTATAATTTTAAGAACTCCATCTTGAACAATATAGTCTCTACCTTTTTCAAATAAATGATTTGCTCTTAAAGCTTGATTTACATGATGAACCAGATGTAAATTTTCAGGATCATAAAAATTATTATTTTTTAAAATACCAGCATTGGAAAAAAGTTTTTCTACATTATTAATTCCATCATTTGTTAATAAAACACTTTTTTCTTTTTCATCTATTTCAAAGTCTTTATCATTTAGTATTTTAATTAGTTTATTTATTGTTATATATTGAGCAGTTTTATCTTCTGCAGCTCCAGAAATAACCAAAGGTGTTCTTGCTTCATCAATCAAACATGAATCTATTTCATCTACTATTGAAAAATTATGGTTTCTTTGAACCATTTGCTCTTCAGAAAATTTCATATTATCTCTTAAGTAATCAAATCCTAATTCACTATTTGTTGCATATGTTATGTCACAATTGTAGTTTTCCTTACGTTCATTATCTTCCTGATAGTTGTTAATAAATCCCGATGAGAGTCCAAGAAAATTATAAATTTCTCCCATCTCAATCGAGTCTCTTTTTGCAAGGTAATCATTTACAGTTACTATATGAACTCCTTTTTCATTAAGAGCATTCAAATAAGCTGCCAATGTAATTGTTAAAGTTTTACCTTCTCCGGTCCTCATTTCTGCAATTTTACCTTCGTGAAGAGCCACACCACCAATTAATTGAACATCAAAATGTTTTTCATTTCTAGTTCTTTTTGCAGCTTCTCTTACTAAAGCAAAAGCTTCAGGCAATAAGTCATCTAAAGATTTTCCATTTTTTATCTGATTTTTAAATTCAAGAGTTTTTTTTGGAAAGTCAGAGTCATTAAGATTTTTATAATCTTCCTCTAGTAAGTTTATTTTTTCAACAATTTTTCCAATTCTATCTAGCTCTTTTTGATTGCTAGATTTAATAAATTTTGTGATTAAATTTAAAGGGTTGAACATGACTATTTGATTTATTCTTTACTTATATTGTTTAATATATGTATTAAATAAATAATTTAAACAATATGGGAATTAATTTAACAAATTTTTTATCATCAAAATCAAAAAATAGTAAAATGATTGATTTTCAAGACCTTGATCATCTCGATGGTCTTTCAATTTCAGTTGTTTCTGCAAATTTATATAAAGATATTAGAGATGATTTAACAATGTTTTATTTTAGAAGAGGTGCAAATTATGCATCTGTTTACACCCAATCAAAAATTTTATCAGAGAATATTAAGTGGAATTTAAAACAAAGATCCCAAAAAATATTTTCTCTGATTGTAAATACAAGAAATGCGAATGCTTTTACTGGAAAACAAGGTTATGAAAGTTTAAAAAAAATAGCTGATTTAACTGTTAAGCAATTAAATATTAAGCAAGAGGAAGACGAAGAAATTCCGAAAAAAATTTCTACTCAAAATATAATTTTTGGTTGCACAGGCACTATTGGAGAGATTTTTCCTTATGAAAAAATTTTTAATAATATTCCAAATTTAATAAATAAAATTCGTTATACGCAAAATAAGTTCATTTGGATGAAAGCAGCGCTTGCAATTATGACAACAGATACGAAGCCGAAATTAGCCATGGAAGAGTGTCAAATTGGAAATGAAAAGGTAAAGATATATGGAATAGCAAAAGGGTCAGGAATGATATATCCAAATATGGCTACAACTTTAGTTTATCTTTTTACTGATGCAACTTTATCTAATGATATTTTAGGAAAGTTGCTAAAAAAAAATATAACTAATACATTCAACGCAATCTCTTGTGATGGAGATACAAGTACCAACGATATGGCAACTATCTTTGCAACTAATGAAGTAAAAAATTCTCAAGTGAAAAGTGTGAATGAAAATAAAATTAAAAGTTTTGATAGAGCTTTAAATAATGTTCTTTTAAATTTGGCAAAAAGAGTTGTTGCAGATGGAGAAGGAGCATCGAAATTTATTACAATAAACGTTAGTAAATGTAAAAACGAGATAGATGCAAAAAAAATTGCTTTTTCGGTTGCAAATTCGCCTTTAGTAAAAACAGCAGTTGCAGGGCAAGACCCAAATTGGGGAAGGGTTGTTATGGCAATTGGTAAGGCAGGTACAAAAATTAATTTAAAAAAATTAACTATCAAATTTGGAAATATAATAATCGTGGAAGGTGGTAAGTTAAGTCAAAGTTATGATGAAAAATTGACAGCAAATTATATGAAAACAGAAAATATAGAGATAAACATCGAAACTTTTACTGGAAAGAAAAATTTTACTGCTTACACGATGGATTTAACAAAAAAATATGTCGAAATTAATGCAGATTATAGAAGTTAACTTATTGAAAAAATATACAGTATTATTAAATAATAATTATGATCAAATATAAACTTTTTTGCAAAAATTGTACTTTAAAATTCGATAGTTGGTTTGCATCTTCAAATGAATATGAAAGATTAAAAAAGAAAAAACTTTTGTCCTGTCACAAGTGTAATTCAATAAAAGTTGAAAAAACAATTATGGCTCCTCAGTTAATTAATAGAAAAACTAATATTTATGAAAAGGCAAATATTGAAAAATACAACAAAGTAAAAAAAACAATAATGGGATACCAAAAGTTTATAAAAGAAAATTTTAAATTTGTTGGGGATAATTTTGCATACGAAGCTAGATCTATTCACTATAATGGTAAAAAAAAATCTAAAGGTATTTATGGCAAAGCATCTAGAAAAGATCTCAAAGAACTAAAAGAGGAGGGCATAGATACTCATATGATTCCTTGGATAGATGAAAATGAAAATTAGTTTTTAATAAACTTACCTATATAATTCACGGATAAATCTTTAGTAATATTCCATTCATCTGTTAAAATGTTAAAATTCATTCCATCCATTTTATCAATTTCTAAATTGTATTTTATAAGAATTTTTTTAAGATCTTCAGGATTAACAAATTTTTCCCATTCGTGTGTTCCTATTGGAAGCCATCTTAAAACATATTCTGCACCAACAATTGCAAAAACATAAGATTTTAGAGTTTTGTTGATTGTCGCTACAAACATTAGTCCATTTTTTTTTAGAAGATTTGAACAAGATTTTAAAAAAAAGTCTACATTTTCTACGTGTTCAATAATCTCCATATTTAAAATAACATCAAATTTTTTTTTAACGTTAAGTTTTTCAGGTGATGAGCATAAATAATTAATTTTTAATTTATTTTTTTTTGAATGTAGTTTAGCAATTTTTATATTTTGATCAGAAGCATCAATTCCAGTTACTCTAGCGCCCATTCTTGCCATTGGTTCAGATAGCAATCCTCCACCACAACCTACGTCTAAAATGTTTATTCCTGATAAAGGTTTAGCTTTATTTTTTAATTTAAAATTACTAATTATATTTTCTTTAATATATTTAATTCTAATTGGGTTAAATTTATGTAGTGGTTTAAATTTTCCTTCAGGATTCCACCATTCAGAGGCTATTTTAGAAAATTTTTCTATTTCTTTTTTATTTATACTATCCATAATGATAAATAGTTGACATAACAATTAAGATGTATTTTATCAATTATTTATTTAATAATAATAATTTAAACTAGCATGAAAACAGTTGTATTAAAATTTGGTGGGACCTCTGTTGGAAGTATAGATAGGATAAAAAAGGTTTGTAAAATAATTGCTTTTTACAAAAAGAAAAAAAATAGAGTAGCAGTTGTCTCTTCAGCAATGAGTGGTGTGACAAATGAATTGGTAAATAAATCAAAATCAATCAGTAACAATTTTGATAAAGCAGAATATGACACATTAGTTTCAACTGGAGAACAGGTGTCATGTGCACTTATTGCTGGAAGATTAAAACATGAAGGATTTAAATCTAGATCTTGGGTATCTTGGCAATTACCAATTTTTACAGAAGGACCTCATTCAAGTGCGAGAATTAGTTCAATAGGTATTAAAGAACTTAGTGGTTATATCAAAACTGGAGGCATACCTGTAATCACTGGATTTCAGGGTATTGGCAAAGATTTAAGAATTACAACAATTGGAAGAAGTGGATCAGATGCTACAGCTATAATCTTGGCTAAGTTTTTAAAGGCAGATGAATGTATAATTTATACAGATGTAGACGGTGTATACACCACAGATCCTAGAGATTATAAAAAAGCAAGAAAAATTAAAAAGATTTTTTATGACGAGATGTTGGAAATGGCATCTTTAGGTTCTAAAGTTATGCAACCAACATCAGTACAAGATGCAAAATTAAACAATATAGATGTTGAGGTAAAATCCTCATTTGTAAAAAGCTCTGGTACTTTAATTACAGGATCTAAAAAATCATTCAGTAATCAAATTATAACCGGAATTTCATCAACAAAAAATGATGCTAAAATTACAATTGTAGGAGTTAAAGATAAACCTGGAATAGCAGCTTCAATATTTAGACCATTATCAAAAAATTTAATAAATGTTGATATGGTTGTTCAAAACATTTCTCAGAATGGAAAAGAAACTGATTTAACTTTTACTATAAGAGCAGAAGATTTAAAAAAAACTGAAAAATTAATAAAAAAAAATAAATCAATATCATATAAGGAGTTATCTTTTGATAAAGGTCTATCAAAAGTATCAATAATTGGAGTTGGTATGATCACAACTCCTGGAATAACTTATAGAATGTTTAAGGCACTATCTTCAAAAAAAATTAATATTTTAGTTATATCAACTTCAGAAATTAAAATTTCTGTATTAGTTTCTGCTAAAAATGTTAAAAAAGCAGTAGCCGTTTTACATAAAGAATTTAAATTAGATTAATTAAAATGAGCGTAAGACCTTTTAGAGACATTAAAAGAAGAAAAACTAAAGTAGTAAATGTTGGAAAAGTAAAGATTGGAGGTGACAATCCAATTTCAGTTCAATCAATGACAAATACTCTAACTACTGACGTCAAAGCAACTATCAATCAAATTAATGATATTGCTGAGGAGGGTGCTGATATTGTAAGAGTTTCATGTCCCGACGAAGATTCAACAATAGCTCTGAAAGAAATAATGAAGCATGTTTCTATACCAGTTGTTGCAGATATACATTTTCATTATAAAAGAGCTATTGAGGCAGCTGAAAATGGAGCAAACTGTTTAAGAATTAATCCAGGTAATATAGGAGATGAAACAAAGATACATGAAGTTTTAAGCGCTGCAAAAAATAATGATTGTTCAATAAGAATTGGAGTAAATGCAGGATCTCTTGAAAAAGATATTTTAGAAAGATTTAAAGAACCTTGTCCAGAAGCTTTAGTTGAAAGTGCTTTAAGAAATATAAAAATTTTAGAAGATAAAGATTTTTTTAATTTTAAAATAAGCGTAAAATCATCAGATGTTTTTCTTTCAATAGGAGCATATAGACAGCTATCAAAAGTTACTGACTATCCTTTGCACCTTGGGATTACTGAAGCTGGCAGTTTTATTTCTGGGAGTATAAAATCTTCAATTGGTCTTGGAAGTTTATTGATGGATGGAATTGGAGACACAATTAGAATTTCGTTATCAGATAACCCAACTAAGGAAGTAAAAATAGGTAATGAGATATTAAAATCATTAAACTTACGTAATAGAGGTGTTAAAATTATATCATGCCCATCCTGTGCGAGACAAGCCTTTCAGGTAATAGATACTGTTAAAATCTTAGAAGAAAAGTTAGCACATATAAAAACACCAATTACACTATCAATTATTGGATGTGTTGTTAATGGACCAGGAGAAGCTGCAATGACTGATGTTGGAATTACTGGAGGAGGCAAGGGTAATAATATGCTTTATTTATCTGGTGTGCAAAATGAAAAAGTTTTAACTAACGATATAATTGACAAAGTTGTTTATGAAGTAGAGAAAAAAGCATCTGAACTAGAAAATTAATTATGATCCCCTTAAAGACAGTTGAAGAATTAATATTAAAACATTCATCTTTAGAAAAAGATCTATCTTCGGGTGAAATGGATAAAAAATTATTTGCAGAGAAATCAAAAGAATATTCAGACGTAAACGAAATTATTACAAATGCAAAAGATTATATTGCTTTTCAAACTGAAAAAGATGAATTAGATAAAATATTGAATGACAGTTCAGGAGATGGAGAGTTAAAAAAAATGGCAGAGTTAGAATTAATAGATTTACAAAACAAACACGAAATTAACGAAAAAAAATTAAAATTATTTTTACTACCTAAAGATGAAGCTGATAAAAAAAATGCTATTATAGAAATTAGGGCTGGAACAGGTGGACTGGAAGCAAGTCTATTTGCATCAGATTTATTTAAAATGTATGAAAAAGTAAGTCATAATAAAAAATGGTCACTTGAATTAATTTCTATTTCAAGAAGTGATGCAGGTGGTTTAAAAGAAGTTATTGCCTCAGTTAAAGGTAGAAACATTTATTCAACTTTAAAATATGAGAGTGGAGTTCATAGAGTTCAAAGAGTACCTGATACTGAAACTCAAGGACGTGTTCACACTTCAGCAGCTACTGTGGCTGTTTTACCAGAAGCTGAGGAAGTAGATCTAAAAATAAACGACTCCGATTTAAGAATTGATGTTTTCAGAGCCGGTGGCCCTGGTGGACAATCTGTTAATACAACAGACAGTGCTGTTAGAATAACACATATTCCAACTGGAATATCCGTTTCTCAGCAAGATGAAAAATCTCAACATAAAAACAAAGCAAAAGGAATGAAAATTTTGAGAGCTCGTTTGTATGAATTAGAGAGATCAAGAATTGATCAAGAGAGATCTAAAGATCGAAAGACAAAAATTGGCACAGGAGACCGATCTGAAAGAATAAGAACCTATAATTTTCCCCAAGGAAGAGTAACTGATCATAGAATAAATTTAACTATTCATAAACTAGATGAGTTCTTAGAAGGTGAAGTTTTTGATGAAATGATTGAAGCCTTAACATTACAAGCTCAAGAAGAGAGTTTGAATAATTTAAATTAAATGAATATTCATACAGCAATTAGTAAAGGTGCAAAAATTTTAAAAAATAAATCAATTTTAACAGCTAATTTAGATTCTGAAATTTTAATGGCTAAAGTTTTGAATAAAGATAGGAAATATGTACTTTTAAATTCTTTAAAAAAAATAAGTAATAATGATTTAAATAATTATGAAATATTAATAAGCAAAAGATCATTAAGAAAACCAGTTGCTCAATTAATTAATAAAAAGTTTTTTTGGAAATCTGAATTTTATGTAAATAATTATACGCTGATACCTCGTCCTGAAACAGAATTGATAATTGAGAACGTAATAGAGCTTACTAATCATAAGAATAAATTACATGTTCTTGATATAGGAATTGGATCGGGGTGTATTTTGTTAAGCATATTAAAAGAAAAAAAAACTTTTTATGGTACCGGAATAGATATTAGCAAGAAATGTTTAAATATAAGTAAAATCAACGCTTTGAGTTTAAATGTAATTAGCAGGTTAAAATTATTTAAATCAAATGTTGACAAATTCTCTATAGGCAAATATGATTTGATAGTTTCTAATCCTCCTTATATTAATAAAAAAGATTTAAAATATTTGGACAGAGATGTTGCTAACTTTGAACCAAGATTAGCTTTAGATGGTGGGTTAGATGGTTTATCAGAAATCAGAAAAGTAATTAAAAAATCATCTGAACTGATAAAAATTAATGGTAAGTTTATTTTGGAGATTGGATTTGATCAAAAAAGTAAAGTTTTAAACATATTAAAAAAAGAAGGTTTTTATATAAATAAAATACAAAAAGATCTTGCAAACAATGATCGTTGTATAGTTTGTACTAAAATATAATCAATTAAAATTATGGTAACATTTAGAAACAATAATAATAGGAGAAATAATTTTAGAAGGACTGATAGAGGTTATAAATCTAGTTCTGAAAGACAGAAGTTTTCGTCAAATTTTTCGAACAATGATAATTTTAAAAGAAAATCACCAGGGCGAAATAATCACAATGCAGCAAAGTTAATTGAAAAATATAATGATTTAGCAAGAGAAGCCTTATCTAATAGTGACAAAATACTGTCAGAAAATTATTTGCAACATGCTGATCATTTTACAAGAATACTTAATGAGAGAGAAAGTTTTAAAAAAGAAAAATATTTGGAAAATGTGGAAGATAAAAAAGAGATAAATGAGGTAACTCAAGTGGAAACTATAGAATTATCAAGCGAGAGCGCAAATGGTGATGCAGGTATCTCCAATGAAAAATTACAAACTGAAGAACCAAAAAAAAGTGCAAAATCTAGAGCTGATATTAGCTAGTTTATTCCAATAATTTTTTCAGATTTTAAAACATCAAGTTTAATTTTTTCTGTTTCAAAAAGTTTTCTTTCCTGACCTTTGAGAATTTTTCCTGATGGAAGTTTTAATTTTTGAGAATTAACTTTTTTTCCATTTACAATTACTTCATAGTGTAAATGTGGTCCAGTGGATTTTCCAGTTGAACCAACATAGCCAATAGTTTGTCCTTGTTTTACTCTTACGCCACGTTTAATACCTCTGGCAAATTTAGACATATGCGCATAAACTGTTTGATAAGTAGAATTATGTTTTATTACAATACAATTTCCACCCCCTCCACACCATGCAGCTTTTTTTATTACACCATCTCCAGAAGCCATAATGGGTGTACCAGTTGGTGCAGCAAAATCTGTTCCTCTATGCATTTTATTATAACCATCAATTGGGTGTTTTCTCATTCCAAAAGAAGATGAAAGCCTAGCTCCATTAATTGGAGTTTTCATTAATGCTTTTTTAACACTTTTTCCATTTTTATCATAATGGCCTTCACTGCCTTCTTTGTTAAAGTAGTACAAACTATTATCCTGACCACTAAGTTCCAAATTTGCAAATAGAATTTCACCAGTTTGAATTACAATATTATTTTCATTTAAAAAAATTTCATACAATATTTGAAACTTATCATTTTTTCTTACATCTCTTTGGAAGTCCACTTGAAATCCATAAATTCTTGCAAATTCAATTATCGTATTTGGTGGAATATTTTCGTCAGTAGCTGATTTATAAAGACTTTGTAGAATTATATTTTCTTTGAAAACTATTTTCTTTTCTAATTGTATTGATATTATTTCGTCTTTAAAATTGTCATTTTCAATATTTTTTTTCAAATATATTTTTTGAGTATTAGAGATTTGAAAGGTAAATTCCTCAATTTTATCAGTCGTTTTATCAATGTTAAAATATAAAATTTGTTTT